>JAJYAS010000685.1 GCA_021779415.1 Bacillota bacterium | reverse complement strand
ATGTAAAACCTTTCCCATTGACCTATACTATTTATGTAACTTATGCTTAATAAGTTTTTTGTACAATCCCGCTCTAGAAAGTCCTAAATTTTTAGCAGCTTGAACTTTATTTCCTTCGGCAGTCTCCAGAGCAATCATAAGAGCTTCTTTTTCCACATTATTGAGTATTGACTCTAATGACCCTTCTATAAAAGGTCGCGTATTATGACCAGCAAGAATTTGCAAGTAATTAGGTAGATGCTTGAGATGAATTTCTGTGTCATCAAGCATATTAAACGCTCTCTCGATAATGTTTTCAAGCTCACGGATATTTCCTGGCCAACGATGTTTCCTTAGGACATCCATTGCTTCAAACGTAATTCCCGTTACAGATTGTGCAAACAAACGATTAAATTTTTTAATAAAGGTTTCAATTAGACATTCAAGGTCATCAATCCTTTCTCGCAGAGGAGGAATCGTTAAAGTCACGACATTTAAGCGATAATAAAGATCTTCACGGAATTTCTTTTCTTGGATCATTGTTTCGAGATCACGATTGGTCGCTGCAACTAATCGAACGTCAACTTTACGAGTCTTACTACTTCCTAACGGTTCAATTTCTCGTTCCTGAATAACCCGCAAGAGCTTAGCTTGCATGGTCATTTCCATATCCCCAATTTCGTCAAGGAACAAGGTCCCTCCATCTGCTAATTCAAATTTTCCTAATTTCCCACCTTTGCGTGCCCCGGTGAATGCCCCCTCCTCATAGCCGAACAGTTCAGATTCGAGCAAATTTTCAGGAACCGCCGCACAATTTACCTTTATAAAGGGACCTTGACTTCGAGTGCTTTCGGAATGAAGTAGCATAGCAAACAATTCCTTGCCAGTTCCACTTTCTCCCCTCAATAGAACAGTAGACCCTGACTTTGAGACACGAAGGGTAGTCTGAACTAGGGAAACCATCACTGCATTCTTTCCCTTTAAGAGTTCCAAGGCCGAATTGTTTTTCTGTAACATGGTCTTTTTATAGTAATCCAGCTCCAAACGCAAGGAATCCACTTTTTTTGTTAAGGCGTAAAGTTCATTGACATCTTTGAAAACCACTTTTCCTAAAGCCCCGACAATTTTCCCATCCTGCTTAATCGGGATTCTGCTAGCAATAATTTCGTGTCCATTTAAGTCATGAATGTATCCAAACACGGGTTGACCAGTTTCCAAAACATCTATAAATTTAGCGTTCTTATAGACGTCTGTAACAGGTTTACCGATCAAATCCTCTGGGGTTTGATTAAAGAAACTCGAAAAGGCCTGATTGGTCATCGTGATGATCCCCTCTTTATCTACCACGATTAGCCCATCATAAGCGGTATTAAGAACGACCTCAAGAGTACGTTGTAGTTGCTTCGTTTTTTCATGTTCAACTACCAGATTGTCGAGGAAATTTTGAAGAATCGTGATATCATGAAATACCGCTACAGCTCCTACCAGTTCACCGTGAACATAGATGGGAGTTCGATTGCTTAATAAGGTGATATTATCAAGTTTCAACTGCTGGCCCAACTCAGCAATTCCAGTCTCAAAAACCCGCATTAGTCCAGTTTCAGGAAAGTGTTTGGTAATTGGCTCCCCCACAAGATCAAGGACCTCTGTTTTTAAAATATTTAAAACAGCGCGGTTCGCATAAATGATTTGTCCTTTGGGATCAACCGCAATGATTGCGTTATTCGTATTCTCGAGAATTTCATCTAGGGTGATCGAGAAAGCCTGTCCCTCCAGCAACATTGATAAACCTCCCGCATTTTTTGTGTTATCAGATAATTCGACCCTAGAGAGGCAAATCCTTTTTTAATCATTAATTATCCATATCCAAGGGGTAATTTTATTAAAATTAAGTCAAGGAGCGAGCTCTAAATATTTTAGAACTCGCTCGTTTTTTATTACACCCTCGCAGTTAATGAAAGTTCTAAATTTTTAGGTGCTTAGCTATAACAATCCTCTGAATCTGATTTGTACCTTCATAAATTTGTGTGATTTTAGCATCTCGCATATAGCGTTCAACTTTGTACTCTTTGCAATAACCATACCCCCCGAAAATTTGCACAGCATCAGTAGTCACCTTGACCGCCGTATCGCTCGCATACATCTTAGCCATGGAGGCTTGTTTACTGTAAGGAAGTCCAGCCATTCTCAGAGAAGCCGCCTGGTAAATCAGTAATTTCGAAGCTTCGATCTGAGTTGCCATATCAGCGAGCATAAATTGAATGCCTTGGAAATTGCCGATAGGTTGTTTAAATTGAATCCGTTCACGCGAATAAGCAAGGGCCGCCTCTAGCGCTGCCTCGGCAATTCCTAAAGCCTGTGCACCAATTCCGATCCGCCCGCCATCCAGAAGTGACATTGCGACTTTAAAGCCTTGCCCTTCTGCTCCCAAAAGGTTTTCTACAGGAACCATAGCATCTTCGAAAATCAGTTCACACGTTGTCGATCCATTGAGGCCCATTTTCTCTTCCCTTTTTCCGACTTTAAAACCCGGCGTGTCCTTATCCACCAAAAAAGAAGTCACCCCATGAGGTCCTTTCTTGCGATCTGTAGATGCCATAACCAAATAAACGTCCGCATGACCAGCATTAGTAATAAAACGCTTAGTGCCGTTTAAGAGGTAGTGATCTCCTTTAAGAACAGCCGTCGTTTGCAGACTCGACGCATCGGAACCAGCATTAGCCTCTGTCAAGGCAAACGCTCCAATAAATTCTCCTCTTGCTAGTTTAGGTAAATATTTTCGTTTTTGTTCCTCCGTACCAAAATAGAGAATCGGAAAAGTTCCTACGGAGGTATGAACCGCTAAAATAACGGCTGTTGAAGCACATCCTTTGGCGATCTCTTCAATCGCCAAGATATAGGATAAGAAGTCAGAACCCGCACCCCCATATTCTTCCGGAATGGGAATCCCCATCAATCCGAGTTTACCCATCTTGCGAAGGATCTCTATTGGATAAACATGTGTCTCATCGGTTATCGATGCTTGGGGAATGATTTCGTCTCGGACGAAATCTCTCACCATCTTTTGCATCATTAGTTGGTCATGGTTTAACTGAAAGTCCATCTCTCCCACCCCAATCTCATTTCACCTTCTATAATAATTACC
>JAJYAS010000684.1 GCA_021779415.1 Bacillota bacterium | reverse complement strand
GAGGAAAATCAACATTCCTATCTGATTTTCTTGACTAAAATGGCAGAAACCATTGCTTTGAAACTTAAGGAACAAGAGTTTTTAGCGGGATTAGTTTCGTCCAATCATTATTTGAATTCAATTATCGACTGCTTGGATGAGGGGCTGCTTACCGCTGATCTTGACGGAAATATTCTTCACTTTAATCAAGCGGCTAAACGTTTGTTTAGCGCTAATTTGCTCACAACGTGTAGTCATTTGAATTCCTTATTCACTGCGCGAATTGTAGAAGATATCCTCAAAGTAGGTAAAAACGAGAATGAAACCGTTGAACGTGAAGTGCATGTCGAAACTAAGAAAAATCGGGTGCAGATGGTTTTGCGTGCCTTGCCCATTGACAGTGAAGAAGGAGTGAAAAGCATCGCTGTGATCCTCCGACCGTTTGATGAGATTAACCGTATGGTCAATCGCCTTACTCTTCAAGATGCTGGTTATACGATTCAGGATATATTGGGTGACAGTGAAACCATGTGTCAAATTCGTGAACAGGCGAAAATCGTCGCTGCCAGCAAATCGACGGTTTTGATTCGAGGGGAAAGTGGGACGGGTAAAGAGATGTTGGCTCGGTCCATTCATAATCTCAGTCCCAGACAACAGGGGATGTTTATGGCGATTAATTGCACTGCAATTCCTGAGGCACTACTGGAAAGTGAATTATTTGGTTATGAAGATGGTGCCTTTACGGGCGCGCGTAAGGGTGGGAAAATAGGAAAGATTGAATTGGCCAACAAAGGGACGCTTTTTCTCGATGAAATTGGAGATATGCCGCTGTTTCTCCAGGCCAAAATTCTCCGCGTACTCCAAGAACGCCAAATTGAACGAATTGGAGGAATAACCCCGATTCCGGTTGATGTTCGCGTGATCGCAGCAACGCATCGGAACCTCGAACAAATGATGGTAAAGGGCGAATTTCGCGAGGATTTATATTATCGCATTAATGTCATTCCTATGCATATTAAGCCTTTACGTGATCGAAAAGAGGACCTGTCAGTTTTATGCGATCATTTTATTAAGGTCTACAATAAGCAACTCAATAAAAACGTCAAAACGATGTCGGAAGGATTTCAACAAAGATTACGTGAATATTCGTGGTCGGGCAACGTCCGAGAATTGCAGAATATTATCGAATATGCCATAAATCTAACAGAAGGTTCGACTTTGATTGAGGTGCATTTATCCCCGAGATTGAAGCAGACTTCAACACACGCTGATCTGTCTGGGTTTAATTTGGAAGCGATTGAACGAGAGACCATTCAGCGTTGTTACCAAACCTTCGGAGCCGGAGTTCGAGGAAAAGAAAAAGCAGCAACCGCTTTGGGAATCGGGTTGGCAACCCTTTATCGAAAACTAGCGCGCTATAATATAGAGTAAATTTGTTAAATCTTGTTTTCAGGGCATACTGAACTTTGAAAACAAGATAACTTGACAGCTTCGCTTATCATTTTGATAAATAAACTTATCGAAATGATAAGCAAAGAAACGTGGTCGGTGAATTGTCAATTTGAAAGATTTCGTTATCAATATGATAAGTCTTGTTTATGTGATTCTAATAAAAAGTCGGTAATTTAGCCTCTTTTCGACAATTGCTCTCGTTGGCATGGATTTTGCACAGGGATAATGTAAGGGATGAAGGTAGCTGAGGTGCTGTTATCCGGCGCTGAGGTTTAATAAATGTTGGGATGGAGGGAATTTAGTGGCTTACACAGTTGTAGGAAAAAGCGTTCGAAGAGTCGATGCTATTGCCAAGGTCACAGGTCAGGCTAAATATACGGATGATTTCTCTGAAAGGGACATGCTTGTTGGAAAAATTCTGCATAGCCCTTATGCTCATGCGATCATTAAAACGATCGATGTCAGTAAAGCGAAGGCCTTGCCTGGGGTTGAGGCTGTTTTGACGTATAAAGATTTACCGGGAAATCAATATTCTACGGCTCTACCTGGCGTCATTGGGGATGTATTAGAAGAGGGAGAAGAACATGTTAAATTTGGAACCGCTGGACATCCCTATTCGCTGGATCCAAGTCATAGGGATAAAGAAGATCGTCATATCTTAACGAAGAAAGCTCGCTTTGTGGGAGATGCCATAGCAGCTGTTGTCGCGACGGATGAGCTTATTGCCGAAGAGGCCTTAAGATTGATTGACGTTGAATATGAAGTATTGGAAGCCTTAACTAGTACGGATGCGGCTCTCAAAGAAGGGGCCCCTTTGATTCACGAAGATAGCCCAAGAAACATTCTCGCCTCGGGTGGCTATTCCAGAGGGGATGTAGAGGAAGCGTTTAAAGAATCGGATCATGTCGTTGAAGGGGAGTACGAAACAAGCATTGTTCAGCATTGCCATATGGAAATGCAGACGTCCTATGCGTATCTGGATGGGGACAGAAGAATCGTAATTGTGACCTCGACTCAGATCCCCCAAATTGTGCGCCGAATTGTTGCTCAAGCACTGGGTATTTCCTGGGGCCGGGTGCGCGTAATTAAGCCCTATGTTGGAGGCGGGTTTGGCAACAAACAAGATGTGACGATTGAACCCTTAAATGCGGCGATGACCTTAGCGGTGGGCGGCAGACCGGTAAAACTCGAACTTTCTCGGGAAGAAGGTATGATTGACACACGAACTCGCCACGCTTTTAAGTTCAAAATCAAAACCGGAATCAGCCAAGATGGAATAATTAACGGTATTCATATTTCCGCTGTTTCCAACACAGGAGCCTACGCTTCACACGGTCATTCTATTGCTAGTAGTGGAGGGGGTAAATTCCGGTATCTCTATCCAGTAAAGGCGTTGAAATATGACCCGATTACGGTTTACACGAACTTGCCTGTCGCTGGGGCGATGCGAGGGTACGGGTGCCCTCAAATATTTTATGCTTTTGAATCACATATCGAAGATATCGCTAAAAAACTCAACATGGACTCCATTGAACTACGTAGGAAAAATCTTGTCGACGTAGGGTATGTGGAACCGTTGAGTAAAAATAAAATTATGAGTTGTGGCATCCGCGAGTGCATTGATAAGGGTAAAGAATTAATCAACTGGGACGAGAAAAAGGCCTTATATAAAGAACAAAGTGGGGTTAAACGCAGAG
>JAJYAS010000683.1 GCA_021779415.1 Bacillota bacterium | reverse complement strand
AGAAGCAAAGGCTCTCTTATTTAATTCCAGCAGCTTGGCTGGAATCCTTGCCACAAGGGCATTTTGCCAGGAATCCTCAGGGAAACCCATATACTTAGAGAGTACCCCCATTAGCACTACATTCGTAGCTTTGGCATTTCCAACTTCGGAAGCTAATTTTAATCCGTCCACTTCGATAAACCGCTCAACACGACCTTTGAGATCTACAAGGATACTCTCTGGGTAAGTTGCAGCTCCGATGAGTACCGTTAAAGGTACTATCTTTTGAGTGTTAACGATTAAGACGCCGTCTTTTTTTAAGAAGTGAGCCCACCGATAAGCTTCTAACTGCTCGAAAGCAACGATATAGTCTGCTTCTCCTGGTTCGATGACCGGAGAGTAAACGTCCTCTCCCATACGAACTTGAGTTACTACTGATCCACCTCGTTGAGCCATACCATGGATTTCTGACATTTTGACTTCGTAACCCTGAGCTATAGCGACATGTGTTAAAATTTTGGAGGCCAAAATTGTTCCTTGACCACCGACTCCCACGAGTAAAACATTAATTATTTTGGACATTATCATCACCGGCCTTTCGCAAGGCATTAAATTTACACACATTAATACATAATCCGCACCCTGTACATAGGGCTTGGTCAACTTGGGCTGTTTTATTTTCTTCATCAAAGGAGAGTGCTGGACAACCAAGTTTTAAGCACATTTTGCAGCCTGTGCAGTCTTGGACTTGAAGAGGTTTTTCAGTATTTTTGATAATAAGTGCACAAGGACGCCGGGCAATGATCACTGATGGTTCGGGAACGGCTACTTCGGTCTTGATAATTTCTTTAACTGTTCCTAGGTCAAAAGGATCAACCTCCGTAATTCGTTTTACTCCCAAGGCCTTGCACAAGGCAACAAAGTCGACTTGAGGAGCCGGCTGACCCATAAGAGTCTTGCCTGTAGACGGGTTATCCTGGTGCCCTGTCATGGCTGTGATGGAGTTATCTAGAATGATCGTAGTTAGATTTCCACCATTATAAACGACATCCATTAGTCCGGTAATACCCGAATGTAGAAAGGTCGAGTCGCCAATCACAGCGACCATATTTTCGGCCATTTCTGGATGGGCCTTAATCATTCCTAAACCTGCGGATATTGAGGCCCCCATGCAGATCGTTGTATCCATCGCTTCGAGTGGAGCCATCGCTCCCAGAGTGTAACAGCCAATATCGCCAGAAACAACGAGTTTAAGTTGTTTTAGTGTGTAAAATATTCCGCGGTGTGGGCAACCAGGACACATGACTGGTGGACGAATGGGAGAGTCAAAAGCTGGGGCTACCGTTGTTCCTGGTTGGCCACTGATCTTTTCCGATACCATACGAGCGGAAAGTTCGCCGTAAGGAGGGAAGAGTTCTTTCCCTATAACGTTAACGCCCAAGAGACGGACTTCCTTTTCCATATAAGGTTCTAATTCCTCGACAACATAAAGTTTAGCTACTTTTGCAGCGAACTCTTTGATTAAGCCTGACGGTAAGGGATTTGTTAATCCCAATTTGAGGATAGAAGCAGTGGGAAGAGCTTCTTTGACATATTGATAAGAAATCCCTGAGGTGATGATGCCAAAGGACTGGTCTTTCAGTTCCATATTATTGACTGCCACCGTTTCGGTATAGTCAGCCAGTTTCTGCAACCTTTCTTCCACCACTAAACGCCGTGCACGCCCATTCGCCGGAAGCATGACGTATTTACGTGGGTTTCGTTCATAGCTCTTAACGAGTCGTTCAATAGGATCATTTAGCTCAACTAAACTTTGGGAGTGAGCTATCCGGGTCGTAATCCGTATCATAACTGGAGTATCAAAGGTTTCAGAAATTTCCAAAGCCAAGCCAACCATGTCTTTAGCTTCCTGGGAGTTTGAGGGTTCTAACAGAGGTATCTTGGCAAACGCCGCATATAGTCTATTGTCTTGCTCGTTCTGTGAGGAGTGCATTCCAGGATCATCTGCTGATACCAAGACTAAGCCAGCACGGGTTCCGGTGTAAGCTACGGTGAAAAGCGGATCGGCGGCTACATTAACTCCTACCATTTTCATGGCAATAATGGCGCGAGCACCGGCAATAGCTGCGCCAATGCCTACTTCCATTGCTACCTTTTCATTAGGCGACCACTGACAATAAACTTCTGGGTATTTTACAATATTTTCGAGGATTTCCGTGCTTGGTGTGCCAGGATAGGCTGCAGCAACGCTGACCCCATATTCGTAGACACCCCGAGCAATCGCCTCATTGCCTGTCATTAATGTCTTCATGCCTTTTTAGTCTCCCCCCTTAGTGGAAATGAGCAAAATTTTCTAAACTTAGTCCATGTAAGCATTTTAACTCAGAAAACAGAAAACTGTAAAGGAAAAAGCAATAGTTTCAATTTATAATGTTGTTCTATTGAGTGCTGCCATGGTCAACGCCATGAACTTGCTCCTAGGGGTATCATTTCTCGATGTTAAGACAATTGGAACCTGAGCCCCAAGCACAATCCCCGCCATCGTCGCCCCTGCAAAGTAAACCATTGATTTGCCTAATACATTCCCAACTTCAATAGTTGGCACCAAAAACAGATCGACATCTCCATTGATCTGACTGGCAATCCCCTTATGTTTTAAGGCAACCGCACTCACGGCTCCATCAAGAGCCAACGGACCTTCCACGATTGCACCAGGAAATTCCCCTGCTTGATACATCTCAGCCAGTGCCTGGGCATCCATGGTGGAAGGCATTTTAGGGCTCGCCACTTCATTCGCAGTTAAGACAATAACATTCACCGAATCCATCCCAATATCCTTTAAATACAACAGACTATTCTGCAATATTTCTTTTTTCTGCGCTAAGTTCGGAGCAATATTCAATCCGCCATCAGTTACGAATAGCAAACGGGAAAACCCAGGAACTTGGAATGCTGCAAAGTGACTGAGTAAACGCCCAGTTCGCAGACCCCGTTCAGGTCGCAATACCGCTCGTAAAAAATCCGAACTGTTAATAAGCCCTTTCATTAAGAAATGGGCTTGTCCGTCAATTACAGCATCAATAGCCTTATTCGCAGCTGCTAGAGGATTAGTTTCATTAATTAACTCAGATCCTGCCAAGTTTAATCCAATTTCTTCGGATA
>JAJYAS010000682.1 GCA_021779415.1 Bacillota bacterium | reverse complement strand
TCAAACTTTTGCAAATGAATCAAAATAGCACCTCCATAGAATAGTCCATGATAAAACAGTTTTATCATGGACTATTCTAATTTGTCGGAGGAAAACTGTCAATTCATCACCGCTTCATAACTTCATCAGGCATATTTCGTCATTGACACGGTATTTCTTGTGCATTATGCCAATAGCTTGATTCAACACTGATTTGTTACAATGGGTATCAAAACAAGATGTGGTAGCAAATTTGATTAAAATCAAACACTGAACTCCCCCTTATAGAAGTGGGATTCTCGGAAGCGTATGAAGAAGGGAAGGGTGTTAATGGCAGGGTTACTATTTAAGAATGTGGTCAAGAAGTACGATCAAACTACGGTGGTTTATGATTTTAATTTAGAGATTAATGATAAGGAATTTCTGGTATTGGTTGGTCCTTCCGGCTGCGGAAAAACAACCACTCTTCGAATGATCGCTGGACTAGAGGAAACAACCAGCGGAGAAATATATATTGGGGACCAACTGATTAACAATGTCGCGCCAAAAGACCGAGATATTGCCATGGTCTTTCAGAGTTATGCTCTCTATCCTCATATGAGTGTCTACGAGAATATGGCGTTCGGGTTAAAGCTACGTAAAATGCCAAAGGGCGATATTGACCGGAGAGTGAAGGAAGCGGCTAAAATATTGGACATCGATCATCTTTTAGACCGCAAACCTAAAGCGTTGTCCGGCGGACAAAGACAAAGGGTGGCTTTGGGTCGAGCAATTGTTCGGGAACCTAAAGTCTTTTTGATGGATGAGCCGTTATCTAATTTAGATGCTAAGTTAAGAGTGCAAATGCGGGCTGAGATTTCTAAGTTGCGGCACCGTTTACAGACAACCGTAGTTTATGTGACCCACGACCAAACTGAGGCGATGACCATGGGTGATCGGATCGTCGTCATGAAAGATGGGTTTATTCAGCAAGTGGATACTCCTATGAATTTGTATAATCATCCTTGCAATACGTTTGTGGCTGGGTTCATCGGTTCTCCTGCCATGAACTTTTTGCGGGTCAAACTCATTGAAGAAAATGGCCAGATGTGGCTGGTTAACTCAGAACTTAGAATTTCCCCGTTTGAAGAACGTCGAGAGGCGTTGACCCCTTATATTGGAAAGGAAATTATCATGGGAATCCGCCCTGAGTCCATAGAAGATGATAGTGCCTATCTAGAAGCCCATCCAAATTGGACTGTTGACGTGCAAGTAGATGTTGTTGAACCTATGGGGGCGGAAAATTATATCCATTTTGCAATTAACGGTGAGAACGTCATCGCGAGGGTTGGAGCGACAAGCCCAGCTAAAGTACTCCAAGAGCATAAAGTAGGCTTTGAAATGAGCACAGCTCGCTATTTTGATGCGGAGACTCAAGACGTCATTCATAGACCGGGGTATAAACCTGCTTATTAATTCTGCCTATTCTTAAGTGTTGTGGGTTACATCGCGGGTAAGCGTGATAGAATATTTGGCAAAGGGGAAAAAGGCTAGGGTGAAGTAACGTGTTTCAAAATGATGGGATACCAAGGGAAAGAGTGCAAGCTTTAGCTCGCCGTCTTTCCGAGGAGACGGGCTTGCTATTTCGAGTTGGTTCCGAGTGTCAGTCCACTGCTGGAAATTCTCTGGCGGGCGAAATGTCAGGACCGCAAATTTCCCTCGACATTCAGGTGGAGGAGGGAATAATTGAGTTGCTCTATAGCCCTGGCAGCGTAGAGGCGGGACCTTTGACAACCCGACTCTTACAAGCCTTGGCCCGAGAAATATATGACGGTTTGATAGGAAATCGTGATCAATATGTTCCATTTGAATCTTGGACCTGGGAGAAGCTGCTAAACGAAGCGCTCGTAGAACAATGGGATCAAGGAACTTTCGCTGCAAAGGCCAAAGCGTGTCGCCTAACGGGCCTTTCTCAGGGGTATCCGGTATTAGTTCATTGTACGTCATGGACTCTTGAGGTTGTTGAAGTGCTGGAGAACCTTTTTCCTCAGGCACCTGTTCGCTGGATTATTAAGCCTGATCTTTTTCTCTATGTTCCACTCGAACGCAGTGAAGGGTTAGTAGAACACAAGGTTTATGGAAATTCTCTGATCGAACAGATTCATGCTTTATTAGCAGACGAGTTAGGAGTCTTGGCAACAGTTTTTGTGGGCCAAGTAATTGAAACCGATTTATGGGCAGGCTTTTTAGAGGTTAAGAAATTAGTTGAGCTTCATCGTCGATTTTTTGCGGGTAAACTGGGGTTAACGGCTTGGAATGTGGGACTGGCTTCTCTATTCCAAGAGACCCGAACGATTGTTGGTCAAGAGTACATCCGCGGTGTCCTTGGGCATTTAAGTGAGGAATTGCTAGAGACACTGAGGATATTTTTGGATAAAGACATGAGCGTTGCTGACTCAGCAAGAGCTTTATTTATCCATAGAAATACCTTAACCTATCGGTTAGATCGGATCACAGAGTTAACAGGACATAATCCTCGACGTTTAAATGGAGCAGTTCATTTATTTATGGCCCTTTGGTTAAGCAATCATACCAAGTAAAATGGGGGAGAAGCATGGAGGATAATCATTTACAAGGCTGTCTCGCCCGTGTTAGGGGGATTCTGCCTTCTTTAAAATCTGCGGAGAGTAGGGTAGCCCGTTATATTCTGCAAAACCCGGATCAAATCATTCATCTTTCGATTACAGAACTAGCGGAATTTGCCCAGAGTGCAGAGGCAACTATTTTTCGCTTGTGCAAACGTTTAGGATACGGTGGATACCAAGCTTTTAAAATTTCTTTAGCTAGCGATCTGGTTAAACCTTTACAGAATATTCATCAAGAAATCACCCCTGATGATACGTTGCTGACAATTGCAGCTAAAGTATTTCATTCCAATATGGAAGCTTTGCAAGATACCTTAACCCTTGTCGATGAACAAAGTTTGGAGAGGGCAGTTCAGACCCTTCATCAGGCGACGCGAATTGAATTTTATGGTTTGGGAGGCTCGGCGCCGATCGCGATGGATGCGTACCATAAGTTTATTCGCGTCGGAATTCCCTGCATTGCGCTGACTGATTCTCATATGCAGGTGATTTCTGCCCGCCTCTTACAGCCCGGTGCGGTCGTTTTCGCGATTAGCCAT
>JAJYAS010000681.1 GCA_021779415.1 Bacillota bacterium | reverse complement strand
CAATCTTCAGCCGAAAGCACCAAACTGGAACACTTAATCACAACCGTTGCTCATCTTGAAGAAGAAAACAACAACATGAGTCTGATCCTTCAAAGCATGCTTTCAAAGTTTGACCAAATTCTTGAAGCCATGGCTGAAAGCGCTTTTCTGAGCAAACAAGAAACAGTTCTCCCAGAAGTAGCCGAAACTTCCCTCGATGAACTTGAACCCGTCAAAGAGGCCATGGCCAATCTTGAAAAGGAAACCCAAGGTCTTTCAGAAGTTATGCGAATTATGCTCACCAGACAGGAAGAAAATGATTCTTCGCTGGAAAATATCGGAGTTCAGATTACTCAACTCCAAGAGGATCAAAATCAAAAAGAAGCAAAAAACAAAGGGGGCTTCTGGAACAAATGGATCACCTAAATTTAAACTCAAATCTTGCGACAATTCTATCCAAGTATCCTCAAACATCTAATGTTTTTCGAAAGTTCGGGATCGAGACATCCGGTTGAGGGGCCAAAAGCTTACTCAATATGAGCGTTGAGCAGGCTGCTCAGCGATACCGCATTAACCCGGCAAGCCTGATTAAAACCTTAGAGGTTGTTATCGAACAATCAGATCATCAATGGAGACACTACGAATGAAGATACTCTTTTTAAATGATTCTTCTCTGTTATACCATGGATTAGCCTCAGGCTTTTCCCACATGGATACCATCCGGTATGTCCCAGTCCGTTTGCCGGACTGGGAAGACCGTTTGACTAATTTGTTAAGGACTTGGAAGCCAGATTTTGCCCTAGCTGAGGGAGTTTCGATTTCCACCGTGGCTCAGAAACTCTTTCCCTTGTTACGCCGTCATTCCCTCCCACTCATCTATTGGGCCATTGATGATCCACCAGACTGGCGCCGCATGTCTCGTCCTTTGGGACGCGGGGCCAGCCTAGTTCTTACCCCAGCTCAAGAATGTCTCCCCCTTTACCAGCAAGAGAAAATACGTGCGCATTATTTTCATTTTGCCTGTAATCCGGCCTTTCATCGCCCCACTGAATCATCTCCGGAATATACTTGCGATTTACTTCTAGTTGCTAACTACTACACCTCGTACCCCCAAAGGAAATTTGGGTTAGAAACAATTCTCACTCCTCTACGTTCAGGGCCTTATAATTTGAAAGTTTTCGGCAATGAGCACTGGCTGGCGAACACAGACCATTACACTCTACCGTCCAACATATACCAGGGCTATTTACCCTATGAACAATTGCCCTGTGCTTATTCCTCAGCCAAAATCGTTTTAGGCTTGCATTCCGTAATTGACTCTCCCACCATGATGAGCATGCGCACCTTTGAAGCCTTGGGCTGTAAAGCCTTTTTCCTAACACACTGGTCCCCTGCCCTTGAAAACATGTTCAAAAACCACATCCACCTCGTCTGGAGTCGTCATC
This sequence comes from Bacillota bacterium, assembly GCA_021779415.1. The sequence goes on along the minus strand of JAJYAS010000681.1, from coordinate 1,722 downwards.
CAGATGAAACGTTAGAACTTGTGCGCTTTTATCTAAGCCGCGAGGATCTCCGCGTCAAAATTGCCCGGCAAGGTCAGGAGGAAGTGTATCGCAACCATACCTATCAGCACCGAGTCGAGTCTGTTCGGACGTTTCTCGAAAAGTTGTAACACTCGGTATCTTTGGAGAGGAGTTTTCTAATGAAAGTATTATTCCAAGCTCGCCCGGACTTCATGAAAAACCCTGCTGGGGATACTGTCCAAATAGTAGCCACCGGGCAAGCTCTTAAAAACCTCGGTGTTGAAGTACATCTATCGGCTGATCCTAATATTGATCTGTCTCCCTACGATTTAGTTCACATCTTCAATATCACCCGCATTAAAGAAAGCTATATGTTCTTTCTCAATGCCCAAAAGCAAACTAAGCAGATTGTCCTATCCCCAATTTATTGGCCTCCAAATGCCTACTTAAAGCGCGAAGGCGCAAGCTCAAATGCCCTAGCAGTGTGGAAACATATGCAGCCAATGCGGGCCCGCCTAGTCAGCGAATCCACCCTCTTGCTCCCCAATAGTCATCTCGAGATGGACGTTCTTCAGAAGGATTTTCCTCTTGTCTCTTCTTATCAGGTTGTTCCTAATGGGTTTCCCGATTCCTTCATCGGTTCAACCTCTCAGCTTTTTCGAGAACAGTTTCCTCAGCTTCCAGACGAATTTGTGCTTTGTGCTGCCCGAATTTCGACACGTAAAAATCAGCATTGGTTAGCGAAAATCACCCAAGAACTTGGACTCTCTCTTGTTCTTATCGGGCCTGTAAATGATCCAACATATTTCAAGAGTGTGACCTCCTATTCAAACGTCAGCTATCTTGGAACTTTAGAAGGGGAACTTCTTGCTTCAACCTATTCCGCAGCCAAAGTCCATGCCTTGCCAAGTTGGTTTGAAACCCCAGGTTTATCCAGTATAGAAGCCGGTGCGTGTGGGACTGTCGTGATCTCCACAGATCAAGGCAGCCCTATTGAATATTTCCGGGATATGGCCCTTTATGTTCGCCCACTGGATGATCAAAGCTTACGTACTGCCCTTGAGCAATCCTCCAATGCCTCACCCCTGCCCTTAATGCAACACATACACAACCATTATCCCTGGTCTAAAGTTGCCCAAACAACCTTAGCTGCCTATCGCAAAGTACTTAGCTAAGTTTTTTGCCAGGGATTAACTTCAAATTAATTCAGCCCATTAATATAAGGAGTCCGAATTTCTCGAACTCCTTATATTAATCAATTTCATATATTGTCTAAACTACAATTCTCCCTGGAAGAAGACATTCAAAGTAACTGCACTCGCCGCGTTCACGGCACTATAGTACACTCGCGCATACTTTAAGAATATTGATGTGACAAGCGTTGCCAGTGAGTTCTGGTTAATCGTAACTGGGCCAGCTTCGTCTAACCAGTTTGTCCCATCCGGACTGATCTGCATTTTCACTAGGGCCTGGGCGTTCGCATTTAATGATTCATTGACTACACCAAATGTCCATTCACGAACCCCTAAAACGGTATAAGTTGTATCTCCGCTCCCTGCAGTATCTGTAATATTGGCAAGGGTAGCGGATACATCTGTCGTCGCACTGATAATAGAAAGTCCTGCTGATGTGATAAGCAAACCGCCGGTCGGTGGGGTTATTGCTAAACCACCTGTTGGAGGGGTAATCGCTAGGCCTTCTGCCGGTGCTGTTACCGTCAAG
>JAJYAS010000680.1 GCA_021779415.1 Bacillota bacterium | reverse complement strand
AGCATGATGATACTCTGAAGTGGATTTCCAAAGCCAAAACCTATGATCACACTGTTCACCTCCGAAAAGTCTTGTTTTCTTATATTCTACCATAGTGGTACTTAGGCCTTCTAAAGAATTTTCTTCGCTGAGTACGCAGAAACCGTTGCCGGCCTGCTTGCGTATTTCTTCTTCAAATGATATACCATGACCTAGAAGACCTTCTGTAAACTGGTAATTATAATTTATAATTAAGGGGTGTTTCCCATGGAGGAAACTATAATTCAGGCCATTGTCAAGGCCCAAGCTTCTCAAGTAAAGACGATACTCGTTACGATTATCCGGACTGAGGGCTCTACTCCCCGTGATATAGGTACCCAAATGTTAGTCATGGACACCGGACAAACCATAGGAACGATTGGAGGAGGGGCCGCGGAAAAGTTGATCACGAATAAAGCCCTCGCACTCTTGACCGCCCACCGTGAAGTGAGCGCAGAGATCCATCACCAGGCCATAAATAAGGAGACTCAGACTGATAGCTTTTCAGTTTGTGGGGCCGCCATGGATGTATTATTGGAGCCGGTTCAAGATAAGCCTTTCTGGAAATTCGTTAAAGATCTCCAGAAGAGCGGAAACGATGCGGTGCTGGTAACGTCTCTGGTGCCTCCTTATTCGAGGAGTATTTTGGATTCTGATGGCAATCTTCTCTTGGGTCAGCCTCAAAAAGAGTTATACTCGGCTGAAAGACGACAAGACATCCTCTCCGTCAAGGCAGCGAAAGTGATTGGAAACAGTGATGAGAATCGTTGGTTCGTGGAACCACTTCTAAAAACAGAGCGGTTATTAATCCTAGGGGCAGGCCACGTGGCCAGAGAAGTTGCTTTTTATGCCAAAGCGCTTGATTTTCAAGTAACGGTGATTGATGATCGGGCGACATTTGCTCAGCCTGAGTTTTTCACAGGTGCTCATTCAGTGATATGTAGTGATTTTGCTCCAGGGATCAAGAATTATGAGCCTAACAATGACACTTATGTCGTCATTGCGACCAGAAGTCATCCGACAGATGCGGAGTGTCTCGAGGAGATCCTCAACTTTCGAACAAAATATGTCGGAATGCTGGGAAGCACAAAAAAGATCAGCGCCATTGTAAACTACTTACAAGAGAAAGGGTACACTTCTCAATCTCTTGCACGTCTAAAGGCGCCGATCGGTTTGGATATTCATGCTCAAACCCCGTCCGAAATTGCGATAAGTATTCTAGCTGAGATTATTTCAGTGAAACGATCCTGATCAAATCTATGGTTCAACAATTCATAATGTTAGATATACTCCCAGGAAAACGAGCGATCCGCCAAGGACAAAATCCAGCTATAATGGAAGTAAAGACTGGGATTAGATTCATAACTCTTCTCTTCCATGGGGAGGATTACTACCAGGTAGTCGCTGGATTTAACTCCCGGAATGGGTTGTATTAATCAGCTCCAATTCCCCGGACGTTGTCCAATGATCAGTACCCATGCTGCGGGATTTTTCATTATTTCACCTCATTTTACCAGCCACCTATAACCCTTCGTGCAATCCACGATATAGTCTACATATACCGTCTGATCCTTTATCTGATAGAGAATTAAATACCACTTTTCGACGAATAGCCTGTGGTACTTATTGAGCGGGATAAATTCTCCATCAAGAAATAGAAAACGCTCCGGCATGGTGGAAAGGGAACGAATAGCGTTCATAAGATCGTTTTTTATCTTACGCGCAGCAACGGGGCTTTTTTGTGCCAGAAACTGAACATGGCCGGCCAGACGGTCTTCCTCAACAGCCAGCAGTTCTTCGCGTAGTTTTAGCATTTTTTCGTGCGGGTAAACGTCTCTATATCCATGACCACGAGATCGCCCTCGCCATTTTTCGTAAGATACACAGGCTCACCGGAGGATTTGCACAAAGCCGCAATTTCATTATAATTTTGCCTGATACTTGCGGACGGTTTAATCTGCATGGTGCTGAACCATAGTGCACTGTGCATTATACTCCGGCTCATTTCAATAGTAGAGAGTTAGGACGCAGTAAATTATTGATGAGTCCCTCGTAGAGCCCTTAAAAGTCTACCTCTTCCATAGATGTAGATGAAGCCATTAACAAAGCTAGAACAGAACGGGCAAAAGAAGTTGCCGTTGGTTTAAAGGGGTTGGAAAATCTTCAAGCATCTTCAAGATGCTGATAATCTCTTCTTGGGTTGTATCCAAGAGACTTGCAAAATGCCTCTTCGGGATAATTAGGACATGACCTTCATTGACCGGGAATTTGTCAAAAAGGGCGCCAGTCAGTTCATAAGCTGATTGGCGCCCATGTTCAATGCATGGGATCTGAAGGTCAACCGTTCAATAAGAGCTGTAACCATTTGTGGTATTTTCAAGCAGGGTGACCCAATCAGAGAATTTTAGATTCGTTGAGTCGATTAGGCCATAAAGAAAAATGATTCGTCACCTAAAGTAATTATTATTTTTGTTCGATTTCGGTAACACATTCACTTTTAATCTTTTCAACCAGGAATTGCAGGGCATCAACAACATGGGGTCTGATGTCGCCGCCTATCAGCACAAACATTATGTCGTCGCCAAGTTCGAGCTGGCCTTCATTAAGCCAAACCCTAACATGGAAAATACCGTCCATCTTATAAGTTTCAGCAATCGCCGCATCAACCTTTGACTCATCATAAGCAAATTCCATTCCTTTCACCATCGAACCGTCATCAATTCCTTGGCGTACCATGGCTTTGGGCGTTTGGCGCACAACGCCATTATGAACTAAAAACATCCCTTCCTGTAAAGCCGATGGATCAGCTTTTGCTTCTTTGAGCCATTCATCAATTAATGGCGATAGTTTTTTCATTTTCCCATTAATCATAAACTAATACACTCCTCATATTTAAGGTATATACCAATAGAATGAAATCAAAAACAGGTCAAATTTTTCCTTTTCAGGCTAAGGCCCTGCTATCCGGGGGTGGCAGCTTAGGATGTCTGACTCTAATCATTTAATCCCTTTCCATTGAGAATTTGCTGCATATATTTTTCAACCCTTGACTCTCGGGTTTTGGATTGTTTGGGTTCAGAAAAATATAGAATGTATGCTCTTTGCCGTCCCGGCGTCAATACTTCAAAA
>JAJYAS010000679.1 GCA_021779415.1 Bacillota bacterium | reverse complement strand
TCGCCCAAGATTATAAAGAGATGGTTATCGAAGTTTTAGATTCCAAAGCACTTTCCATGGGGTTGGGTTTCCCTGTCTTAGAAGCAGCCCGGAAACTTCGCAACACTAAGGATTTTAAAAGCGTCGTTAACGTAGCTGAGAGTGTATCAAAAAAAACGAAACTTTTTTTTGTGCTTTCAACGTTAGAATATCTTAAACGTGGTGGACGAATCGGCTATGTTTCAGGCACCATCGGTGAGCTTTTAAATATAAAACCCATTATTTCGGTTAATCTTGAGGGAAAATACATTACCTCAGCAAAGGTTCGGGGCAGAGATCAGTCCCTCAGGAAACTATTAGATATCTTAATAGAAAGCACTCAAGAGGGGCAATATAACGTGGCAATCGTTCATGGTGGGGCAGAGCAAGAAGGGCGTAAACTATGGCAGAGTGCTCGTCAACTTCCTAATATTAAGGAATTGTTATTTAATCAGATTAGTCCGGTTATGGGAGTTCATACAGGCCCGGGGCTAGTCGGGATTATTATTTCACCGGTTATTGACCTCAGTCGTTAGACTGAGGTTTTTTTATAAGATTTTAGCAATCTTTTCTATCCTTTACGAGTATGCTATACTCTCGTAAAAAGCAAGATTACCCAAGTAACTAAAAGATACAGTTACTAACTAGGGAGGATTGAACAAGGTGACAATTCAAGAACGGTACCACTTATGGTCTGAACATCCATACTTTGATGAAGCAACAAGGCTAGAGCTAAAACAAATCACCGATCCACAAGAAATCGAGGACCGCTTTTATTCTGATTTGGAATTTGGCACAGGTGGTTTACGAGGAATTATTGCTGCTGGAACCAATCGCATGAATAAATATGTCATACGTAAAGCAACCCAAGGGTTAGCAGAATGTGTTTGTGACCATGGGTCTGAGGGCATGAAGCGAGGGGTTGTTATAGCCTACGACTCTCGAAGGTTCTCCTCCGAATTTGCGGTTGAGGCAGCCTTGGTTCTGGCTCAAAACGGAATTAAGGCATATCTCTTTAACTCGCTTCGACCTACTCCGGAACTGTCTTTTGCAGTTCGTCATTTGCATGCTTTAGCAGGCATTGTTGTGACAGCGAGTCATAATCCTAAAACTTATAATGGTTACAAGGTATACTGGGAAGATGGTGGTCAGGTACCTCCAGTTAAAGCAGACCAGATTCTGGCGCGCATAGAAGCCCGTGAGAGCTGGTTGGATATCGAACCCATGTCAGAAGTTGAAGCGAAAAGGAACGGGTTATTGGTAATCATTGGTGAAGAAATTGATCAACCCTACTTGGACAAAATACGCCGGTTAGCACTTCACCCGGATTTAAATATCGAGAAAGGGGAAGCGCTCCGGATTGTTTATACTCCTTTACACGGTGCAGGCAACATTCTAGTTCGTAGGGCCTTAGCTGAACTGGGTTTTAGTTCTGTTTTCGTTGTGCCTGAACAAGAGCTTCCTGATCCGGAATTTACAACCGTTCCCTATCCAAACCCGGAAATTCCAACAACCTTTGAACTTGCCAGAAAATATGGGCTTGAGAAAAATGCAGACCTGCTATTAGCGACGGATCCTGATGCCGATCGTTTAGGGGTAGTCTTGCTTTCGCGGGATGGAGATTATAGACAGCTCACAGGGAATCAAATTGGAGTACTGTTAACTTACTATATCCTATCCCAAAAAAAGGCTTTGAACATCCTTCCTGAAAATGCAACCATCATAAAGACGATAGCCTCAACAGATTTAGCGGATCAAGTCGCTCATTACTTCGGGGCAAACGTGGAAAACGTTTTAACTGGGTTTAAGTTTATCGCCGAAAAAGAACAAGAGATGGAAACGGGTGGTTGGGGTACCTTCCAGTTTGGGTTTGAAGAAAGTTATGGATATCTGGCAGGTGATTTTGTCCGAGATAAAGATGCCGTGATCGCTTCCGTCCTTTTAGCAGAAGCAGCACTCTATTATCAACAAATTGAGGGCCGTACACTTTTTGATGTCCTAGAAAGTATTTACGAACAATTTGGGTACTACCTAGATGATCAAGAATCCCTGGTTCTAGAGGGCATTCAAGGGAAAGACGAAATTTCAAAGATCATGGATTCATTTCGTCAATCAGAGATCTTTGAACTTTGCGGAACTTGTATTGAGAAATTAGACGACTATGAACAACGAAATGGTAAAAATCTCATAACCGGACAAACATACTCTCTTACATTGCCGCGCTCAAATGTCTTGCGTTTTTCTTTTCTAGGGGGTGGATACTTCATGGTTCGCCCATCTGGAACTGAGCCTAAAATCAAAGTTTACTTCTCAGTAAAAGCTGAATCTATGCTGGATGCTGAAAAGATCCTTTATAAGTTAAAAACGGATGTCATGAATCAAATTGCATTAATTAGAGCATCAATTCATGAATCAACTCTCCGGTAGTTTCCGTGACCCAAACGTCTCTTTAAAAGGACATTTCAGATTAGCTGTCGAAATGTTTGAGATTGAGTAGAGAAACGCATTTTTATGGGTCAAGAAAGGGAAGAGTTTATACTATGTTGAAAAGGGAGCGCTGGTTCGCAGTCGTTAATCCTCAATCAGCCAATGGGAGTACGCGAAAACGCTGGCCAGCTTACTTAAAGCGACTTGAAGATGAGGGATATTTGATAAACTATGAGTATACGACCAAGCCAAGAGATGCAACGCATATAACTCAAAGGATCTTATCGGAAGGGTATACACACATTATAGCTGTCGGTGGAGACGGTACAATGAATGAAGTCGTGAATGGTTTTTTTTTCAACGGTCAATTGATTAATCCAGAGGCAGAGTTAGCGCTTTTTTCTCACGGCACGGGTGGGGATTTAATACGTACTCTGATGATTCCGAAAGGAATTGATAGTTTTTCAGCTATTTTAAGTCAGAACCGCAAGCGTATGGTTGACGTTGGGGAAGTACAGTTTCTAAATAATCATGGACAGCAAGAGACTCGCTACTTTATTAATGTTGCGGATGTTGGATTGGGCGGAGAAACGGTTGCCCGTGTAAACCGGCAAAGTAAATTTCTTGGTGGGAAACTATCCTTTCTAATTGGGTCAGTGATTAGTATCTTGAGTTACCATAATAAAGTTATGCGATGTGAAATTGACGGGAAA
>JAJYAS010000678.1 GCA_021779415.1 Bacillota bacterium | reverse complement strand
CCTCGTTTCACCTTTAAGCTGATACCGTTAACAGCCTGCACTACTTGTTGTTTCTTGGAAAACAAGCCGCCTCCTAAAGGGAAATGTTTAACTAGGTTATTGACTTCTAAGATGTATTCTTCTCGAGCTGCCATGTTAAACTCTCCCTTCCAGTTCAGCTACTTTAGGAGCTTGAGGATGTTGAAGCCAACAAGCCACCTGGTGACCATCACCCAATTGGGTAAATTCCGGCTTTTGCTCAATGCAAATTTGCATACAATAAGAGCAACGCGGGGCAAAGCCACATCCTTTTGGAGGATCAAGTAAATCAATGGGTGAACCAGGAATAGGAATAAGTTTTGCAACCTTATCCGCATCTAAGCGAGGCACTGATTTCAAAAGACCCCAAGTATATGGATGTTGGGGACGATAGTATAAATCTTCGGTACTACCGCTTTCGATAATTTTCCCCCCATACATGACGATTACTCGGGTGCAAAGCCCAGCAACAACCCCTAAATCATGGGTGATCATAATGATGGAGGTGTTAATCCTACGTTTTAGATCTTGCATTAACTCTAAAATCTGAGCTTGAATAGTCACATCTAAAGCGGTTGTGGGTTCATCAGCAATGAGTAATTTTGGGTTACAGGCCAAAGCGATTGCGATCATAACCCGTTGGCGCATCCCTCCGGAGAATTGATGCGGATACTGTTTTAAGCGACTTTCTGGATTAGATATCCCTACAAGGTCTAAAAGCTCAACTCCACGATCTGCAGCAGCCTTGCCCGTCAACCCTTCATGCCGCTTAAGTACTTCGGTAAGTTGCTTGCCTACCGTGAGCACAGGATTAAGGGAAGTCATAGGATCCTGGAAAATCATACTTATATCCTTACCGCGGATGGACTCCATTTGTTTATCAGTTTTTTTCAAAATATCCGTCCCGTTAAAATTAACACTGCCGCCAATGATTTTACCGGGTGGGTTAGGAATCAAACGCATAATAGACTGGACTGTAACACTCTTACCACAACCAGATTCTCCAACGATACCGATAGCCTCTCCTTGGTCTAGGTGAAAGCTCACACCATCAACCGCCTTAACTTCACCAGCATAGGTAAAGAAAGAAGTTGATAAGTCTTTAACTTCAAGTAAATGTCCCATATCTTCTCCTCCTCTACTTCCTCATTTTCGGGTCAAAGGCGTCTCTCAGGCCGTCTCCGACAAAGTTAAACGCTAACATGGTGATCGCAATTGCTGCAGCGGGGAAAAACAAGGCATAAGGATAGGAGGGAATATTTAACCTACCTTCCGCAGCTAAGGATCCCCAACTGGCAAAGGGAGGTTGAATACCAATCCCAATAAAGCTCAAAAATGCTTCCATAAAAATGGCTGACGGAATTGCTAAAGCAGATGTAATAATAATCGGTCCCATAGCATTAGGAATTAAGTGTTTTAGCATAAGTCGCGAGGTACTAGCACCTAAAGTGCGGGAAGCTAAGACATATTCCTGTTCTCTCAAGGTCAAAATCTGGCCCCTTACAATCCTGGCCATACCCATCCAGTTCACAATCCCGAGTACAATCATGATGTTTAACAAGCCACCTTTGCCCATGACGACCATGAGCAAAATTACATACAATAAATCGGGGACGCTATAGATTATGTCGATAATCCTCATCATTAGGTTATCAATTCTGCCCCCAAAATAGCCGGAAATTCCACCGTAAAATACTCCAATACTTAAGTTAATTAAGACAGATACAAAGCCAATGGCCAAGGAAACTTGTCCACCGTACATTAACCTTGCCATGGTATCTCGGCCCAACGCATCTGTACCAAAGGGATGAATCCAAGAAGGATTTAGATATTGATTCATTAGATCGTTGGTATAGTAGTTGTACTTAATAAGATAAGGGCCAATAAACGCAAAAAGAATCAAGCTCGCCAGAGTTATCAGCCCAGCCATGGCCAATTTATTTTTCTTAAACCGTCGCCAGGCGTCTTGCAGCATAGTTGTACTGGGGCGGTTAATATGTTCGGCCGAAATCTGCGATTTAGCGGGTTCAAATAAATTTTGTGCCAATTTCATATTACTACGCTCCCTTCTGCCCGGTGAGTTTAATCCTGGGGTCTATAAATGTATAAGCTATATCCACCAACAGGTTAAATACCACTAAAAGACTACAGAACAAGACCGTCATGCCCATAATGGTAGAATAGTCACGGTTAGTAATCGAGGTCACGAAAAATTGCCCGATTCCAGGAATTCCAAAGACAAATTCAACGATAAAGTTTCCTGTAAGAATATACGCAAAGAAAGGTCCCAAATAGGTAATGACCGGTAATAAAGCGTTGCGCATAGCATGTCTTCCAATAATCACGTACCCTGGTAAACCCTTTGATTTAGCAGTACGAATGTAATCCTGACTTAAGACATCCAACATGCTTGTCCGCATCAAACGTGTAATTTGAGCAATCGGAAATGCCCCCAAGGCAATCGATGGCAAGACTAAATTTTTGAAAGCGCCATTATTCCATCCAACGGGGGGAAACAAGCCAAGCTTGTACCCTAGATAATATTGCAGAAAGGTAGCCATAACGAAACTGGGAACTGAAACACCGATGGTAGCAATAAAGGTTGCTAAAGTGTCTGGGGTTTTATTGTGCCAGAGAGCAGCAATGGTACCAAGGAGCAAACCCCCACCAAGAGCAAAAATTGTTGCAATAAACCCTATGGTTGCCGTTTTAGGCAGTCCATCCTTAATCAGGTCGTTAACAGTTCTACCTTCATAACGAAACGTAGGACCTAGATTAAATTGAGCAACATTTTTCATGTAATCAATATACTGTTTTGAAAGCGGGTCATTCATATGATAGCGCTCTTCTAGGTTTATCAAGACTGCTGGTGGAACCTGTTTTTCGCGAGAAAAGGGACCGCCTGGAATTGAATGCATCAACACAAAGGTTAACGAAACAACTAAAAAAAGTACAAGTAACGCTGAAGCAATCCGCTGCAGTAAATATTTTGCCATGTCCATCCCCCTTAGACAAGAATTGAAAACCCCTCAAGCTTGTCAATTGATATAATTACCTGAATGATATTATATACTGTATACAGCAATAAATTAAACCATAATGTTTTGTAATATATGGAATAATATTCCCGCAGACACATTTAA
>JAJYAS010000677.1 GCA_021779415.1 Bacillota bacterium | reverse complement strand
GAGGCCCTCCTGTCTCTGCCATTCAACAATCTTAATACCCAGAAAACTATTGTATCTCTCTAAAAAATCCCGTAAGCCTTGCATTCCTACACCCCTCCCAATATCACTTTAACAACCTGATTTAGTGCTTGATTAAGGCTTTGGGGAATGAACAATCCTAAGAAAAGAACTACCAAAAGAGGTACGGCAAGGGCCAAAGTGCTTATACTCTCTCCACCTTGATAACGTCCCCTGGCCTCACCAAAGAGCATTTGTAGGAAATGAAAAAGAAACCCAGCAAAGATTACGGTTAGAAAGAGAATGGTCGAAAAGCCCAGTAAGGGGTGTCCTGTTTTGTACAGACCCGATAAAATGTTTAACTCTGAGCGGAAGGTTCCAAACGGCGGAGTTCCAGTAATCGCTAATAATCCCAGGATCATGATCATTCCAGTGAAAGGCCAAACATTAAAGATTCCGCGCATCCTAGCGATTTGTCTGGTTCCTGTTTTTTGAACTAAATTCCCGATAATCACAAAAAGATTAGCCTTAGTAAGGGCATGAAGCAAGAGATGCAAAGAGGCTCCCCAAACAGCTGCTTGAGTGCCCAAGCCAAAGCCTAAAGCTAATATCCCCATATGTTCAACACTGGAATAGGCCAGTAATCGCTTGACATCTTTCTGCAATAGAATAAATCCGACCATAAGTGCCAACGACAAAAATCCAAAACCCATAAGTATGTTACCCATAAAATCCGGACCCAAAGTAGTTAGACGACCTAACGTGTACCAGCGCAAAATAGCATAGAGAGCACAATTAAGCAAGACAGCAGACAACAGCGCACTGACTGGTGAAGGGGCCTGACTATGTGCATCAGGTAGCCAAGCATGCATGGGTACAAAGCCCACCTTTGCACCATAGCCAACAATCGTAAACAATACCCCGAGGCGGACTAAACTCGAATCTAATTGCTGAGCAACTTTTGGAAGCATACGCCAATCTAAAGCTGTCAGGCTTTGACCCAAGTGTGGTGCTGCTGCAGCAAAAAGCAACATAGTTCCCAGTAATGCAAAACTAATTCCGACGGTACAGAGAATCACATATTTCCAGGCAGCTTCAACCGCCTTCTTATTTCGATAGAAACCAACTAAGAGGGTCGTTGCTAAAGTCGTTCCTTCAATTCCTACCCACATAATGCCCAAATTAGGTGTGCTTACTACAGTCAGCATGGTCGCAATAAATATCCAGATCCAAAAATAATACCATTTTAGTCTTGTCCTCGGGAGTTTCTTCTCCTCAACTTCCCTCTCCATATAACCAAGTGAAAACAGAATCACATAAACCGCGATTATGATAATGACGCTCAAAAGCAAAGCACTCAGCGCATCCCAATATAACATGCCTGATTCGTAGGAGCCATGGGTCAACGTTTGCCTAATGGTCCATCCTCCACTCAAGGTTATGAGGACAAGGGCAACGGTATTCAATAGTTTTAAGTAAGTGTCCTTTGCCGAAATCAGCATTCCCGCCGCCGCGATTACAGCTACTCCAATAAACATCGCATACTATCCTTTCAATGACCTCATGTGATTAACATTCAGCGAATCATAATTCTCTAACATTTGTTTCGATAGAATCACAATGACGACAATTCCAACTAGGATATCGAACATACTGCCCATTTCGACGAGCAAAGGCATACCTTGGGTTAGAAAAAATCCTGCAAGAAATATTCCATTGTCGATAAGCAGAATTCCCAAAACTTGCACTATAGAAACCTTACGGATCATCATAAGAAGAAGTCCAAAGAAAATTAATGCTATGGCAACGGCTAACCCGTTACGAAAACCAGGCTGTGGAAGGGCCATAAACGGTTTTGTCACCTCATAAGCCATCAGGGTTAAGGCTCCTGCAACCACTAACGAGAAGGCACGCTTTAAGTAGATTTCACCGACCCACTCTGTCTTTGATTCTTTCAAAACTCGTCGTAAGAGAATGGGGATGATCCCTGCCTTGCCAATCAATAACAACACTCCGACAATGATGACTTCTAACTCATGGTTATAAAACCCTTGAGCTAAAATAAGAATCGAGACGGCAACCGTTTGTAAAGTCCACCAATTCAAGGCATTTTGTACCCGAGTACTGTAGACAATGCTCAGACCGCTGGCTAAGAGTACAAACAGTATCAAATTAAGGCCATTTTCAGAAATACCTGACACTTAGATCTGCCCCCTTATAATCCAAAGTGAAACTAAAGCCAGAATGGCAGAGGCTGTGCTGGTTGCTAAATAATTGGGAACACGGAATAATCGTCTCTTAACAAAGAGACTCTCCACTGTGGCAAAAAAGAATCCTAGCACTGTTACTTTAATTCCAGCGAATCCCAAAGCCCAAACTAATCCTACCAAACCGTTACTCCATGAAAGCAACCCACTAGGCCATGCAATTTGGGCCAATAAACTAAGTAATATGAGTTGTTTAACCTGTTCGGCAAAACTCAGTAGAGCAAGTGAAGGCCCCGAATACTCCAGTAACATTCCTTCATGAATCATCGTTAATTCTAAATGCGTATCTGGATTATCAATTGGAATGCGTCCCATCTCGGCAATGCAAACCACGCCTAACGTTAATAAGGCTAACAAGCGCGGAATAAAGATTGGGGATACACTTGCTAAGCTGGACGTAATTTCTTGTAAGGAGGAGGTCCCAGTAATAAACGCTAAAACTATGAGTCCCAAGAGCAAAGCCGGTTCTGTTAATAATCCCAAAAAAAGTTCTCTGCTCGCTCCCATTCCCCCGAACGTCCCTGCCGCTTCTAAACCAGAAAGTGTCAAAAATAAACGAACCAAACCCAGGCTTGCTCCGAATATAAAGAGATCCCCCCATCCGCTCAAAGGTGCCCAACCCCAAGCATTTGGGATAACGAGTCCAGCCATTAGTGTACTCGCCAGAGCGACCCGCGGTACCAATAGAAAAATCCAGGAGGCATGTTCCGAGATCAGTTCCTCCTTCTTCATCAATTTGCTTAAGTCTCGGTAGGGTTGAAGAATTGAGGGGCCCTGACGCATCTGCCAGAAGGCTTTACTCTTTTTTATGAAGCCTTGAAGAAGTGGAGCTGCAACAATGATTATGGCCAAATGCCCGAGTCCCATCAGCAGATTAGTTAAAATCTTGAATGATTCGTC
>JAJYAS010000676.1 GCA_021779415.1 Bacillota bacterium | reverse complement strand
TATTGTTGCCCTTTCTTCTGGTGTCATAGCTACCATTCTCTTTTTCTCTGCGACAGATATGACCAAGGGTAATGTCCATAAGCTTGCGGCTGTGGAAGCGACTCAGTCTGGGGAAGTGATTTTTGCTCTAATTGGTGAATTAGTCATCATCCATGGGCCTAACCCAACAATTTGGTCTATCGTAGGAATGCTTCTCGTCGTTCTCGGTATGATTTTGCATAGTTTCCTAGGTCAAGGAGAGAAGGGCTAATTGGTAGCCGCATATATTCGCGCCCAAGAACGTGGATAGTCAAGGGTGGAGACTATTTTCCGGATGGTTGAGAGAGCGAGGCAAGGAGGCAAAATAGATGAGTACAAATGTTTTTGCTGGCAAATCCCTCATGGAATGGAAGTCGGAATATCCAATAATCGATGAGCTGATGTTTACCCATGAGGTTTTTTGGACGAACCCAAACTACAAGAGCCCCCAGAACCCTGTTCCTATTCAGGAAAAGGAAATCTATGAGGCAGAGGAGAGACTCATTCGTTTCGCACCCTACATTGCGCAAGCCTTCCCAGAAACTCAAGGCGACGGAGGGCTCATAGAATCGCCCCTTACACCTATAGCTAACATGCAGAAATATCTTGAAGAATACTACAAACTAAGAATTCAAGGTTGTCTATGGCTAAAATGTGACAGCCACCTTCCTATATCAGGCTCGATCAAGGCACGAGGCGGAATTTATGAAGTCCTTGAACATGCTGAAGACCTTGCACTCCAAAATGGCCTAATGACAGTGGATAGCGATTATGAGATTTTAAATTCACCAAGGTTCAAAGAATTCTTCTCTGGTTACTCTATCGCAGTAGGATCAACTGGAAACCTCGGCTTAAGTATAGGCGTGATTGGAGCAAAACTTGGTTTTCAAGTCACCGTCCATATGTCCGCCGATGCAAAATCGTGGAAAAAGGAACTTCTCCGGTCAAAAGGAGTTCGAGTCATAGAATACACGTCGGATTACAGCAAAGCGGTCGAAGAAGGAAGAAGGCAAGCCGAGAAAGACCCAAACTGCCATTTCGTTGATGATGAGAACTCCCGCAATTTATTTCTAGGCTATGCTGTGGCCGCTTATCGCTTAAAAGGGCAATTAGACCGCATGAATATTATGGTCAATTCGGATCACCCGCTCTTTGTCTATCTACCCTGCGGTGTAGGGGGCGGACCCGGGGGAGTAACCTATGGCTTAAAGCAAGTGTTCAAAGAGAATGTCCATTGCTTTTTCGCTGAGCCAGTTGATTCACCGTGCATGCTCTTAGGTCTTGCGACCGGCCTTCATGATCAAATTTCGGTTCAGGATATCGGTCTAACTAACAAGACTGAAGCGGATGGATTAGCCGTAGGCAGAGCCTCTCGTTTCGTAGGAAAAGTAATCGAAACCTTACTGAGTGGGGCTTACACTATCAAAGATGATGAACTCTTCAGGTTACTTCAGGCCTTAGACAAAACTGAGAACCTCCAACTAGAGCCATCGGCGCTTGCAGGAATGCCTGGAGTAGCAAGATTATTACAAGCTGATGCAGGACGTAACTATTTAAAGCGGTTTGAGCTAGAGAAAAAAATGGCCCAAGCCAGCCATATTGTTTGGGCGACCGGTGGCAGTTTAGTCCCGAGAGAGATAATGGATCAATACCTGAGTAAAGGTAAATGATCATAAATGATTCGAAGTATGGTTAATCGGGTGATCCCGAGAGTGAAGCGCATTGAGTGGTGAGCTGTGAAAATGGGATTCTGTGCGAGGGTCAAGAGGGAGGAATTTGTTGAAATAAAGGGAATTTTAAACTATAATGAGATATGTGTTTGAGTAGCCGTGTTCAATTAATCAAATTAAATTATCGAATTAATATTTGCAAAAATCTAATGGAGACAGAACACGGAGGAAATAAAAGTGACAAAATTTGAGGTTTACCAAAGTATAGCTGGAGAGGTTCAGAAGTTTTACAATGAAGATGTAGCCGTTACACTTTTCGATACAGAAAAAATTGTTGCCTATTACCCTGGAAAAACGATAGATACCAGGGCCGAGCTTGGGAACCCACCTACGCCGGGCTCAAATGTGTTAGAAGCTCTCACGAGTGGACAACGCGTTGTACGGCGTGTATCAAAGGAACTTTTTGGGATTCCTTTTGTTGGGATTGCTCAGCCAATCTTCGAAGAGAAGAAAATAGTTGGTTGCCTCGCCATTGCTTGTTCCCTTGAGCATTATGACAATCTCCTTGTCACTGGTAAGGAAATTCTAGAGTTTGTGGTAACGATTTCTTCCTCAGCTCATAATTTGTCAGCAGCAACTGAAGAACTAGCTGCAACGCTTCGAAGTATGGATGATGAGATTGAACAGGTTAATAAAGAGATGCATAGAACTAACGAATTAACCCAACAAATTAAGAAGATTTCAAAGCAAAGTAACATCTTGGGAATTAATGCAGCGATTGAGGCTTCTCGTGCAGGTCAGCATGGGCGAGGGTTCGCAATCGTTTCGGAAGAAGTCAGGAAGCTAGCCACGAATACACAATCCTCTACGCAGGCCATCGAAGATAATGTACAGGAAGTACAAACATCGGTGGGGCTTTTGATCGAGGCTATTAAGCAACTGACCGCTGTAACAGAAAGTCATGCCGGTGAAATTACAGAAATAGCCAATAGTTTAGCGAGAATAGAAAGTATGGCCAAACAACTCGTGAAAATGGGACAAAACTAAATTGTCAAGGCCTCTTCGAAGGCGTCGGTTAGAAATATCGATGCCTTTTGTCGTTTGAAGCGAGTCATGGAGAGTCCAGAGGAGACTTCCAAGGTTGGTTTTTTTAGTCAAGATAGAGTGATATAATGAAATATCATTTTATCTGAAATTACAGCTTAATTAAGAAGAAATTGGAAGGTAAGCCTAATGTCTGATTACATACTGACCTATTCAAAAATCAAATTTTATCCACTTGAGCCCATCAAAGATGACATCAAAATCAAGGATATTGCTCACTCGTTATCGCTGATGACTAGGGCTAATGGGCATTGTGACCGTTTTTACTCCGTCGCTCAGCACTCAATTAGTTGTTATCAGGAAGCTAAATGCCGAGGGTACTCTGCAAGGGTCCAACTTGGTTGCCTTCTTCATGATGCCAGCGAGAGCTAT
>JAJYAS010000675.1 GCA_021779415.1 Bacillota bacterium | reverse complement strand
CTTTTTAGCTCAATTGTCCTCTGTGTCTTCGTAAGTTATTAGCACGACGGCGATTTTGAACCTCAAAAGTTAATTGAGCAATAGAAAGTCTGATAGTCTTGAATCAATTACAGGACTATCAGACTTTTATTATGTAAGCCGTGAATTAGATGTGACGATGTATTTTATAATTGCGGTACCCATTTTATCGGCACTGGATCCCATAATTGATTACCATATTACTGGATATATCGCTGGTGCTAATAGAGGGAGTAGAGCTCACTAAAGAATCCGGTGGTCGATAAATAGTAACTGGAAGAACTTATGAAAGGGGTATTCTCGAATTATGACTAGATTAAGCGAAGGTAGTGTTGAAAGTGCCTCAAAATAAACTATTTGTTACCGGTGACATCCACGGAGATATTGATATAGGCAGGCTAAATACAAGTTGTTTTCATGCTGCCAAAAAGCTCAATAAAAACGACTATCTTATTGTCGCTGGGGATTTTGGTTTACCATGGAGTGATAGCAAAGAAGATAGCAAGTGGCTAAAATGGTTGGACAAGAAGTCGTTTACAACGTTCTTCGTTGACGGCAATCATGAAAATTTTAACTTATTGAATGCATATCCCATGACAAACTGGTGTGGTGGAAAAGTACATCAAATAAATAATAGTGTCTTACACTTGATGCGCGGCCAGGTTTTTGAGATCCATGGCAAAAAGATCTTTACCTTTGGCGGAGCTACTTCCAGAGATAAAGCCTTTCGTAGGGAAGGGTCAAGTTGGTGGCCTGAAGAATTGCCTTCGGAGGAGGAAATGCAAGAGGGTCTGTCAAACCTTTCAAAACACGATTGCCAAGTGGATTACATTGTTACTCATTCAGCCCCTTCAGGACTATTAGAAAAGCTCTCATATCTTCGCAGAGGTAGAGCCAAACCTGACGTCTTAACGGATTATCTGGAAAGCTTATACCATCGAGTGCAGTTTAAACATTGGTATTTTGGTCAATATCACTTAGATTATCTGGATGAAAACACTACGGCTCTGTATTATGGTATTGTAAAAATATGAGTGGTAATCGCTCAATTGCTAGCGTTTTTCACCGTTGGAAGGGTGGCGGCATATGATTGACATTCCAAACTATAGTACCTTTACAAAGGTTGAGGCTATCAACAAAGGTTGGTCCAAAGATAAAAAGTATTATGTTGAAACCACAAGTGGACAAAAACTTCTGCTCCGCTTATCTGATATATCTGAATATAAGAAGAAAAAGGAAGAATATGAAGCCGTTATAGTTGCATCTAGACTCGGCATTCAAATGTCAAAGCCAATTGACTTTGGAGTGTGCAACGGTGGTAGTCAAGTTTATATGTTACTCACCTGGATCGAGGGCGAAGATGTTGAAATTGTGATAACAACCCTTAGCGAAAGGGAACAGTATCAGATGGGACTACAAGCCGGCAAAATGCTCAAGAAAATTCATTGCATTATAGCATCGGATGGGCAACCAAATCAGGAGAGCCGAATACGTTACAAGGTCGCTGTGAAACTTTCCCAATATAAAACATGTGGGCATAAAGTACCAAATGATCATGAAATATTGAGATTTATTGAACAAAATTTATACTGCCTTAAAGACAGCGAATATGTAATGCTTCATGGAGATTTTCATGTTGGTAATCTGATCACTGATAATAATCATAATCTCGGAGTAATCGACTTCAATCGTTTTGACTATGGGGACCCATTTGAGGACTTTAATCGACTTATGGTGTTCTCACGCAGAATAAGTATTCCTTTTGCAAAGGGACAAATTAGTGGGTACTTTAATGGTGAGCATCCTCCAGAATTGTTCTTTAGGCGCATGGCCTTGTATACCGCCATGAATGCATTATTCAGCATTGTCTGGTCGATCCCATATGGAGAGGTAGAAATAGAAGGTTCTCTAGAACGGTCGAAGATGAATTATGATGACTATAGGGGTTTTACAACCATTGTACCAATATGGTATGAGGGTAGTTGAAGTGATTCAATTGATATCAATACATAATTAGTATGAAGATCAAGGTTTTGAATAGATGAAACAAATCATGATAGGTATTCTAATAGGTTTCATAGCGGCTAGGTGAAATAATTAGTGGAAAGGGATATGAAGGATGTGATGGGCATTAAAGGAACTCTCGTTGTGATGATAAATAAAATTTTTAGGTTCCCAGGAAGGAAGGCAGATAAGAATTCTGATTTTGGAGACTTAAATCATGATCCCATAGAAGACACCGTTGAATATAAGAGAGTTATCGCTGAAGTGAACAAAGAAGTAGATCGATTTATGCAGGAGCATCATAAAAAGGTCTTGTTGGGGGCTTGTCACATAGCTTGGGCAGCAAAAAAACGGTCTTCGAGTGGCAACCCGATAGATTTCTGAACCCAAAAAGTTAATAGTAAACTATAAATCTGATAGCATTGGTTTAGAATCACAAACCTAATCAGATTTTTATTTTCGGGGAGGTGCAAATGCTATTTGGAATCTGAGCAAATGCGAAGAATCTTATACTATCGAACAGATAGGTCGGATTGACAAAGACCCAAAGTATGACATCAGGGAATGGTCGCCGGATCATGCTAAGAATGGGAAGGATATTACGCTTTATTAAGAAGAGAATGAGAAACTTTGAGATCTGCTCGGTGGAGAAAATCTGCAAGTATACGGGGAAAGAGGGATACTAATTGAATAACAATGACATTGCTATTCTGTTCATTGTGATAATGGTTGGAGTGTTCTTAAGTGTGACTTCTAAGTCAAATAAACCCAAAAAGACTAGCGAAACTTATGACGAAGAGGTCATGTCTTGGGAATCCGGAGAGTTCAGCTCCGTGAAAAATTTGCCAACAATAAACCAATCGTCTGACTCTAAACGAGAGATACCTGGCGTTAATGAATATGGGATTGATCCTACGGTCTTTGATTTTTCGTCAATAGACATTGGGTCGTTGGACCCCATAGATGATTACCATGTTATCGGGTTTATCGCTGCAGCTGCTGAAGAGGAAACCCAAGCCCAAGCCGAGGCTGAGGCCCAAGGACAGAATGACGAAGATTTTAGTGGTTGGTAATGAGAAAATAGAACTTTATTGAATAGAGAGCTTCTTAAAAGGAATGAAGGGTGAGTAAGGTATGAAAATATT
>JAJYAS010000674.1 GCA_021779415.1 Bacillota bacterium | reverse complement strand
TCCTATAGATACGTAACTTCTGATAAATCGCACTCCGGGTAGCGACTCTGCTCTTTGGTAAAAGCGCTCGAAATCCTTGTTATAGGAACGAATATCGTTATGGAATATAGTGCACTCAACCTCTGCATCATGCTCTTTTGTGAGGATTACCTGTTTCTGAGCATAAGTGCAACAAACAGCAGAACAATAGCTATTACCGCCCTCTGGGTTAACCTGTCTGGAACCGACACATTGAATCCAGGCTATTTTATGGGGATGCTTCTTATCTGAAGCGCGCAGTATCTCCCCTTCGTAGGCTCCGGAGGGACTTAATAGCCGTTCATAATCAAGACTGGTAACCACGTTCTCAAACTTTCCATAGCCATAGTCGTTCCGAAGCTTAGGATCAAAGGGCTCAAACCCAGGAGACAAAACGATGGCCCCTACATTGACTTCTACCCGCTCCGGCGTTTGATTAAAATCTATCGCGCCAGTTTTACAGACTGCTTGGCAAATACTACATTTCTTTTCTTTAAGGTAAAGGCAACTTTCATCAATATACGTGGCCAGAGGAATTGCTTGAGCGAAGTAGATATGGATGGCTTTATTTTGCGATAGTTCCTGATTAAATTGATCAGGGTACTTGACTGGGCAGTATTCTACACAGGTGGTACAGCCCGTGCATTTGCTCTCGTCAACATATTTAGGCTTTTTAATCAAGGTTACCTTAAAGTTTCCTGCTTCCCCTGCTACACTATCAACTTCAGTATAGGTGAGGACTTCAATATTTGGCTGCCGGTCGACCTCGACCAGTTTGGGGTTGAGTATTCAACTCGAGCAGTCATTGGTTGGGAAAGTCTTGTCAAGCTGGGCCATATGCCCCCCAATGCTCGGTGCTTTGTCAACTAGGTATACCTTATAACCCGCCGTAGCCAGATCAAGAGAGGCCTGAATACCGCTGATCCCTCCGCCTACAACCATTACATCTCCGAAATTACTGTCTCCAACACTATTGCAAAGTTGTTGAATTTCTTCTTTAAGCAATCGTTCTTTTTCCACTTTCTATCACCTCCGCGGTTTTCATTTGACCGTACTGTCCCGGTTCGTCCGGCACTTAACCAGCGACGATTAGTGCATAATTTAATATCTGGGTAGCTTAATCTGCTCATCGTAATATTCGACTATACCAATTTCCTTCATGCGGTCATTTATATATCTCCAGCGTTCTCTTAAACGACCGGTAAACTGTTTTTCACAAGGATATTCATTGCACTGAAAGCAATAATCTACGTTCTTCTCTTTATGGCAGGTTTTAGCTGAACAAGTCGTTATCGGGCATTGGATATTTTCCCCTCTGCACCCGCTACATGAGCCCTTGGAAAAAGAGGTCAGAATTTCTTCAAACTGAGAATAACCGTTAAAAATAGGTTCTTTCTCTGTTTTCATTTTCGCTACTGGTCTATAATTGCCAAGCAGTTGAGCGAGCCTTGAACTTAATTGTTTGATTTCCCCATGTTCATAATCGGCACATCTCTGGCAATCAAGACCACAGGGAGAAAGATGTTTTAAATCGACACGCACAATCGCTTCTTGCATTTCTAACTTCTTGGTCATCTAAATTACTTCCTGGAGGATCTCTGTGATGTCCTTCACCTCTATGACATCATCATAGTTTAAAACTAACCTGCTATCCTCAAAATTAGTGATGCAATAAGGGCAGGAAGTTACCAGCACCTCAGCCCCAACCCCAATCGCTTGATCTAATCTGAGGTTGGCGAATCTGTCAGACTTTTGAGTTTCTATCCAAATTCTCCCTCCCCCCATTCCACAACAGAGACTATCTTCCCGCGCCTCATCCATCTCGTTCAGTTCTAAACCAAGTATCTTCTTCAAGATCCCTCGCGGTTCGTCATATATGCCATTATGTCGACCCAGGTAACATGGGTCATGATAGGTTACTTTCTTCTCATACTCCTTGCTAATCTGAAGCCTTCCCTCTTTAATAAGCTCAAATAAGTACTGGGTAATATGAACCACCTCAAAGTTTACCTTGAATTCAGGATACTCGTTCTTAAAGGTGTGGTAGCAATGAGGGGAATTAACAACGATCTTTTTGACTCCGTTTTCGATCCAAGTCTTAATATTTTCCTTAGCCAGGCGTTTGAATAATTCCTCATTACCTGTCTTGCGGATGCTTTCTCCACAGCAATTCTCCTTAGTACCCAGTATTCCGAACTCTACTCCTGCCTTATTGAGGATTTTGACTGTGGCAGCAGCTACCTTCTTTAATCTTGAGTCATAACTGAGATAACAACCGGGGAAATATAAGACTTCCATCCCTTCTACAAATGGCTTTACAGAGAGACCCGCTGCCCAATCTGCCCTCTTTGATCGTTCTTCACCGAAGGGGTTACCTTCTGCAAGAAGACCTGAACTTGCGGCGCGGACTGGTTTGACGGCTTCAGGAAAAACACCATATCCCGTGGCGAACTTGCGCAGGGCGATCATGTCTTGGATCTGCTTTACGTCCCTAGGGCATCTTTGAGCGCACTTTCCGCAGGTAGTGCACCGCCAGATCTCTTCATTTTCTATCTCAGTCAAGCCGAAGGTTGCCTCTCGAATTAGCTTGCGCATACTGAACGTTCTAACTCTATTCCAAGGACAAACAGTATCACATTTCCCACATTGATAGCAGAATTTGACGGCGTCTGCACCGCTCTCTTTTATTTCATCAATTGCCTCTTTTAAGGGGGCTACAGTCTCCACGAGTTTAATCTCCTCCTTTCAGATTAAAGTTTTTAACCCTTCTGTGACATGCGGGCAACGCTTTCCACCAGCTGCTGTAATCCATGTTTGTCAACCAATGATTTCAAACCCAACTCCATATCGCCCAGCATCACATCTTCTTCGACTTCCTCTTCCCTTTCTTCGTAAGTCAGGGCTTCAGCTAAGCACCACTGTACACACATAGGTTCTTTGAGGGACGGATCGTCTTCACACATATCACATTTGAGAGGAAGCCCAGAATCGGGTTCTTTAAAAACGTCCCTTGATGGGCAGGAAGCCCTGCAAAAACCACACTCGTCATATTCCTTTCCATCAATCACATATTTGTCTCTGCCCATACATTCGGAGGCCGTATACTCACCTGCGTATACAGGAACAAATACGTCTCTTACTGGATCACGAAT
>JAJYAS010000673.1 GCA_021779415.1 Bacillota bacterium | reverse complement strand
CAGTTTTAAGTTTTTGAAGCACCATAGCAGAGATTTCTTGAGGGCTATACGACTTGTCGTCAATTTTCACTTTGAAGTCAGTACCCATATGACGTTTAATGGAGCTCACCGTTTTATCCGGATTAGAAACCGATTGACGCTTAGCCACCTGTCCAACTAGGCGCTCCCCAGTTTTCGAAAAACCAACGACTGATGGAGTGGTACGGTTTCCCTCTGCATTAGGGATAACAACCGCTTCCCCGCCTTCCATAACTGCTACGCAAGAATTTGTTGTACCTAAGTCAATACCAATAATTTTACCCATTATAAATTTCCTCCTTTAAATAACAATTAGTTCGATACTTTAACCATACTAGGGCGTAAAACTTTCTCTTTCAGAAAATATCCCTTTTGCAGTTCTTCAACAACTGTATTCTCCGGATGCTCTTCAGAATCTACCCGCAAAACCGCATCATGGAGGTTCGGGTCAAAGGGCTGGCCAACAGCATCCATTGCCTTCAAACCTTCCTTACTAAGTGCCGTTTGCAGTTGTCGGAGAATCATCTCCACTCCTTGGGAAAAGGATGTAAAGTCTGGATTGATTTGGGCTGCACTAGCTGCTCGTTCAAAATTATCCAAAACGGGAAGTAACTCTCCCACAAGGCGTTCTGACGCATATTTAATAATTTCTGTTTTTTCCTTTAATGTCCGTTTTCGATAATTATCGAATTCAGCCTGTAGGCGTTGCAGATGATCGTAATGTTCTTCTGCTTTTGCCTTGGCCTGAGCAAGCTCCGCTTCAAGAGTCAGAATTTTTTCTGCCGGTGTCATTTCCTTGTTATCCAAACTTTCTTCTAAGTTTGACTCTACAGGATCACCCTCTGTGTTATTACTGTAATCCTTATCCGTCCTCAGCTTTTGGCCTTTGAGAGTTTCGTCTCCCATTCGTGCCATTCACAATCACCTCTCGTACATCAATAATTTATAATATATCTTGAATGAACCTAAAAAGGCTCAGTCACCGCGTTTAATCAAGCGTCTAAGGCACCGTTGACAGCGAAGCAATACCTACACCCTCGTCACCGCCTTCGTCGCGTCAAAACTTCCGTCAAACTCCGGGTCATAAAGTCGACAATCGCAATAGCTTTGGCATAATCCATACGGGTCGGGCCAAGTACGCCCACAGCACCGATCGTTAATCCGTTAACCTTATAGGTCGCAGAAATCACGCTACAATCCTGAAATTCCTTTAACGTATTTTCTCCACCGATCGTGACATTTAATCCCTCTTGGTGAGGATGGAGCAGCTTTTTCATGGAGTCATTTTCTTCGAACACTTTGAACAAAGTCTTAACCTTACTTAAATCCCGAAATTCAGGTTGATTCAGCATATTGAGAGTTCCGCCAAGATAAATGCGTTCCTCTTCCTCGTGGTCGTCCAAAATTGCGCTTAGCATATCCAAGGTATTATCAATCAAATGCCTCTGGCGGGAAAGTTCACTATAGATTTCATGAAGTAAACTGCGTTTGACTTGGCCTAAAGAATGCCCTCGCATTTTCTGGTTAAATACCCCAGCAACCTGTTGAAGTTCTTCAGCCGTGATATCCTCACCAACATCGATAATATGGTTTTCCACCACACCGTTTTCCTTCACGATCACCAAAATAACCTGGCCTGGTTGATACGGCAGAAAATGCATTTTTCCAAACGTGCTTTTCCCTTTATGAGGGCCAATTACAATACTCGTTAAGTTGGTAAGTTCGGACAATAATCTGCTCGTATGAGAAATCACTTCCTGAATCTCATGAATTCTCTTCGTACCTTCTCGTTCGATGGCTTCCTTTTCCTCTTCATTAAGAGTTTGAGGATCCATCAGACAATCTACAAAATAACGATATCCTGCATCCGAAGGAATTCGCCCTGCGGAAGTATACGGTTGCTCAATAAACCCTAAATCTTCTAAATCAGCCATCTCATTGCGAATCGTCGCAGGAGATACTCCAAGATCAAATTTTCGGGCAATCGTTCGTGAACCAATCGGTTCAGCGGTAGCAATATAATCCTGAACAATCGCCCGAAGTATTTTACGTTTGCGTTCATCCATTTGCATTATGCTTACCGCCTTTCCTATGTTTCTTCATCAGTTTCATTTTGTTAGCACTCTCTATCGATGAGTGCTAACATTTGATGTCTTCACATTACCACTCAATTTTTGCTTTGTCAAGAATCATTTCAGATAAATTCTCCAAGGATTTTCTCCTAAAAAACTAGACTTGTACCCGACTTGCACTCAGACGGTGCACGCGAAGTGTGCCGTCCACCCAAACGGTTCATCTCCCGTCCTCCGTTCCTCGGCCCAAGACTAAGAAGCAAGAGAACCGTCCCTTCGCTTCCTCCGTTCCCTGACCCAAGCCCGGGACGCAGTGTGACACGAGCGCGAGGTATTTACGCAAGCAGATTAGCAAACTTCCGTTCAAGCGACCGACCCCAGACACGGGGCAGTGCACAGGGAGGTGCACTGCCGGCAACCGGACAAGGATGTCCGATTTGCCGGGGACCCCGCACCCCATAGCCGGGAGCTTGAACGGTTAGTTTGCTCTGCGTCGTAACACCGAGCGCTGGGTCACACAAGCCCCCCTTTAAACAAACTCTTGCAAAATAGAGTTTGCTATAAATGAATAGGTTGGATTTAATCGAAGATATTCACCCTGAATCACAAAAACATCCCGATGGTTATAGCGTTCCAAAACATCCCTATAAATATCCCTAAGATCCCGACCAAAATCATTGCGGAACGAGGTAAGATTCACGCCTTCCTCAAGGCGCAATCCCAAAATCATGCGCTCCGCCATACACTCCTGTAGAGTCAAGGGCTCTAGGTCCTCTTCCTCGAAAGGATCTTGACCATTCTGCAGGCGGTTTTGATAAACCCGCACATCTTCGATATTTTTCCAACGCATGCGGTTTAAGCAAGACACCCCACCCGGTCCTAACCCTAAATAATCTGCTCCCCGCCAATAACCTAAATTATGCTGACATTCAAGGCCTGGGCGTGCAAAATTCGAGGTTTCATAATGCCTATACCCCGCTTGTTTCAATCGTTCTACAGCCCAATCGTGCATCTCAGCTTGCAGATCATCATCGGGCAGCAGATCAACCTGCGTCCTACCTTCAACTTCATCCCTATACCG
>JAJYAS010000672.1 GCA_021779415.1 Bacillota bacterium | reverse complement strand
TATCTCTTGGCTCAGAAGGCCCTTATTCCCATCAAGAAATCTTGGCATAAGCAACAGACTTTTGTAGCTGATGCATCACATGAACTACGAACACCCTTGACAGTTATTCAAGCTAACCTCGAATTGTTATTTCGCCATCCTCAGCAAACCATTGAAGAAGAAAGTGTTAAGATCAATACCGCACTTAACGAAGCTAAACGAATGATTAAGTTAGTTGCTGAGCTTTTGACTTTAGCCCGTTCCGGTTCCAATGAACCCGAATTCTCATTCAAAAACTTTCAGTTTGACCTAATGATTAATGAGGTGGTCGAGCAATTTCGATGGCTGGCGCAATCAAAGGATATTGAGCTAAAGGTTAGTATGGAGGAAAAAATCAACATAATAGGTGATCCGGATCGACTGCGTCAACTGATCATCATTTTGTTGGATAATGCTGTGAAATATACTCCGGCTAGCGGCCAAATTACCCTAATCTGTCGCCTACATAAGCAACGTGTGGAAGTCGTGGTAGAAGATACCGGAATGGGGATCTCTGAAGAAGATTTGCCTCATATTTTTGACCGATTTTACCGATCGGATAAATCGCGAATGCGTTCTGAGGGCGGCGCTGGTTTAGGCTTGTCTATTGCCCAGTGGATCATCGAAGGACACTCGGGAGCGATACGAGCTGAAAGCAAACCCACCAAAGGGACAAAATTCTATTTCCAAGTACCCTTAAAACAAAAAAAGCTTTAGACTCGAACTTCGGATTGGGGATTAGAGCCCATGTATACTCGCAAGGCATTCCATACGTTAGCCACGAGTAATCCAATCAGGAGATAGGACAGTCCGCCAAAAATCAGGTAAATGACGATGGAAGCTATTGCTGCGATCATGCCGAACCAAATTTGGTCTTTGTATTTTCCAGGAGAGGTGGGAGGGTCTGTTACCATAAAAAAGGCTAAGAATAAAGCGGAATTGATAAATGGAGTGCGAAGTGCATCCCCTGCTTGTCCAAGGCCGTAATACCCCATGATGAGTAACAAAATAAAATACCCACCTAAAAAGGCCAATACTTGGGGGAATTTGTTGACCCTTTCCGTTATGAGAAGCCCAGCCAAGAGCAAGAAGGCAATAGACCAAGAGGGAAGTTCAGCAAACGCTCCCCACCAGCTTTGTTCGCTTGAGAATAAGAAAATAGCAACGAGCAATCCCAGAGCGGCTGGATTAAAGATGGGTTTTTTATTCATACTGAGCAAATGCTTGGATGCAAGAGCGATGGCTGTTGTTTCAACAATAATGTGCCATGGGGTAGAGGAGCCTAAAACGAGCGCTACGATCAGCCCGGTTAGAACACCGCCATCAGAGAATAACCTTTTCCTACTTTGTAGCATAAAGATAATGCCGTCTAAAATTAATGCTGTGAGCATGGCTATTCCAGTATTCATAATTCCTCTTGGGTCGACTGAGTTAGTCCCTGCTATCGCTGTTATTATGAGAAGAATGATAAAAAGGTATTTCTTCGGAGTAAGAGAAAACTGGCTCATACAAGGTACCTCCCCATTTCTTTAGTCATTGACATTTCCAAATTAGGTGTTATTAGAAGACCATCAAGTCCAGTGAGTTCAAGCTGCCGTATCCCTTTCTCCGCGCCCAGAATAAAAGCCGCTGTCGAAAAGGCATCGGCCATCATGGCAAAAGGGGCAATTACTGTACAACTCAAAATATCCAACTGGGACATCCCAGAGTGGGGATTGATTAGATGGTGGGTGTCTTTTTCGATAGGACTTACTCGTTCATAGCTGCCGGAAGTACAAACGGCGTTATTAGTGAGCTGAAGTGTGCGGATGATTTCTTTTTTTTCGCGGGGATGACGAATGCCGACCTTCCAAGGTTCTTCATATTCATTCATCCCACCCGCAAAAATATCCCCACCCGCATCGATGAAAAATCCTTCATATTGAGATAATTCTTTGATTGCCAAATCGATAGCCAACCCTTTGGCGATTGCTCCCAAATCGAGGATCAGCGGTTTGCTTAAGAGGATAGTCTGTTCTTCTTCATTTAGGTCAAGATCAAGATAGCTGACAGGAGAATGAGGGTTTGATGTTGTCGGTACAGATTGGTATCCTGTCAGGTAATCACGATTAAAGCCATACAAGCCTAGTGTGTTACCCAGCGTCGGGTCAAAAGCTCCTTCAGTGAAATCAGCGACTTCCCAAGCAAAACGAATGGCTTCAAAAAGGATAGAGCTGACAGGAATAGGAGTTCCAATCTGTGCAGAAAGGCGGCTGATTTCACTTAGGTTATTAAAACGGCTGCACACGCTTTCCACGTGGTAAAAGGCAGCAAAGGCTCGTGCCATACTTGCTTCCATTTCTGTTTTGGCTCGGGATGTGATAATCTTGATGCTGACGACAGTATCCATAAAAAGCTTGGATTTTACAAAGCTTTCTTTAACGCTCTTTGTTCTCATAATCAACTAATCCTCCGCGTATTTATGCTTTAGCCTGATCCAAAGCTTCCTGGACGGCTGTTTGAAAGTCTTCAGTACTTCGAGTGGCACCTGTGACGACGTCGACATTTCCACTTTGCCGCGCCACTACTTCGTTCGGTAGAACGGGGTTGATGGCTGAGACCGAATAGTGTGTTGAACAATTAGTGATCTCGCAAGAGATAATCTTTCCCTGATTAACAGTCACTGCTACTTCCACCGAACCAATCCTGTTGCTCCCCTGGCCGTTATAGGTTCCATCCTGATATTTTCCCGCGGTGCTCGTCGCTGGCGAGGCCGAGTCCACTGAATTGCTCGGTGAGGTTTGACTTGGTGTACTCGAATCCGTTTTGTTTTGTGTATTTGGTGTTGTCGTATTTTTGGCTTGACTATTAGGCTTAGTTTGGGTCGATGCAATAGCTACAGGGGAATTTTGCGCTAAAGCTAAAGCTGAAACTGAAGGCTCCGTGACGACGTAACCTGCCGAATAAATAATTCCTATCGCAGTTGCACATAGGGCAACCATTTTGTGTCCCATTTTGGCCATGTTTATTTACCTCCGATATTCTTGTTTCGTGTGACGTAATTATGCAATAATCAAAGACTAACAGGGTAAGATTAAAAAAAGATTAAAGACTTGGCAGGTATGGAGTTAGTGAAGAACGGCAGGAATTTGGACCTCAAAGGATAGATTAGAAAT
>JAJYAS010000671.1 GCA_021779415.1 Bacillota bacterium | reverse complement strand
TAAAATCGGAATCCCAGAAGGAATTCTGACTAAGCCTGGAGCGCTGACGGGAGAAGAACGACTAGAAATGCAAAATCATCCGCAATATAGTTATGACATTCTCCAAGAAGTCCCAGCATATACCCGGGCGGGTATTGCGAAGGCGGTGTGGCAGCACCATGAACGTTGGGACGGTCATGGTTACCCGAAGGGATTGGTGGGCGAGGAGATTTGTGTTGAGGCACGAATTTTGGCGGTTGCGGACGCTTTTGATGCTATGACGTCTAATCGTGTTTATCGGCGGGCCCTAAGTCTTGAACAGGCTTTGGGGGAAGTGGAACGCGGCATTGGTAAACAATTTGCACCGGAGCCTGCCAAAGCTTTCTTAAGGGTGCCAATCTCCGATCTGCGAGATTGTCTGGGCGAATCACATTCTCAACTTGAGAGTGCTGTTGCTGAAGTTTCCTAAGGGATTTTTCATGATCCTTTAATCTTCTTGGGGTATGATAGTCCTAGATTTAGGACTCGGTTTTGAGGGGCTGAAAAATATTATATGTATATCCTCAGAATAATCGGGAATCCTAACTGGATAGTTCATAGTTCCAAGGTTTTAAAGGAGGATTCGAGTCTTATGTGTGGTATATGTGGGCAATTTGGCCCTTCGAGTTATATTAGCGTGCCACGTCTCAAACAAATGACAAGATTTATGCAGCATCGTGGTCCGGATGAGGAAGCGTTTTATGTTTCTCCAACCCTTGCTTTCGGATTCAGGAGGTTAGCTATTGTTGATTTAAGGGGAGGGCATCAGCCTCTGACGAATGAGGATCGTCATGTCCGTGTTATTTTTAATGGAGAAATCTATAATTACAGACAACTTCGAAAAGAATTAGTACAAAAGGGACATAGTTTAGAGCAAGCTGGGGATGGAGAGGTTTTAGCTCATCTCTACGAGGAATACGGTTTGGATTTTCCATCAAAATTACGGGGGACCTTCGCGATTGCACTTTGGGATGATCGTTTGCGGCGCTTGCTACTGGTGCGTGATCGTTTAGGCGTAAAACCGCTCTATGTTCGTTATAATGGCGAAGGGTTAGCGTTTGCCTCAGAGCTTCGAGCCCTGCTTATCGGGGTGGCTAAACCGAACATTAATCTTCAAGCCTTGGATCAATATTTGAGTTATCGATATGTTCCGGCGCCTAATACAATTTTTGAAGGAATTTACAAGGTCCCACCTGGAGGGATTTTAATGGCCACGTCTAAGAAAGGCGAACTCCAGGTGAGAATGAAGACGTATTGGCGAATTTCAGATAGAAAAGAGGAGATCTCATTTGAGGAGTCTGCTCAACGTGTGCGTGCATCTGTCAAAGAAGCCCTTCGGATTCGCTGGCCAGACGAAGTCCCGGCCGCCTATTATTTCAGTGGAGGTTTAGATTCGGCGGGTCTGGTGGCTACGCATCAAGCTCTCTTTCATGAGCAGGCGCGTACGTACGCTATCGGGTTCGAACAACCTCGCCACACACGAGATTTCCGGTATTATTCCGAATTGGATCAAGCTCGAAATGCCGCTCGATTATTAAAAACAAATCATCATGAACAAGTCATTCCTTTTTCCCAGGTTCAGCAGCGTTTAGGACAGATTCTCACAACTATGGATGAGCCGATTGCGGACCCTACAGCCATTCCCCTCTATTTTCTGAGTGAGTATGCCGCTTCTCAAGGGGAAAAAGTGGTTTTCTCTGGAGAAGGGGCGGATGAATTATTTGGCGGGTATAGTACGTATTTGGAGCCGTCGAATTACCGCCGTTATCATCAGCTTCCTTCTTGGGCTCGGAAGGTTGCGGAACATTTGTTTCCCCATAGGACGGAACGATTCTCCCTCTCTCTCAAAGAACGCTACCATGGTGTGGGTGGTCTTTTGCGTACTGGGCAAAAACAAGCGCTTTATTCTTTAAACACGCGCGCAGAACTTGAAGGGATGAACCCTTATTTTCCAGAGCAGACCCTTCTGGAAAACGAAGGACTGTGTGAAGAAGAACGGATGCTACAGTTTGATATGTGCTCTTGGTTACCAGAAAATACGTTGATGAAATCGGATAAAATGACTATGCAACACAGTTTGGAAATGAGATTGCCTTATTTGGATCATCTTCTCGTGGAATTGGGGTTGAGTTTGCCTCTGCATCACAAAGTCCGTCCCCGTGAAAGCAAGGCAGTCTTGCGTAACGCCTTTGCGGGATATTTGCCAAAGGAAATAATATCCCAGCCAAAAAATGGTTTTCCCGTGCCCCTCACCGCTTGGCTGATGGAAGAGTTGAAGCCTGAAATTAAGAGCGTATTGTTGGATCCTGGAGCTAGCATACGGGAATATCTCTTGCCTCGCAGGGTAGAGGAACTTCTCAACGTTAATTCCCCTCGTTCGTCTCGCCTGATCTGGGCGCTCTATGTGCTAGAGGTGTATTTGGCGTTTGCTTTACATCAGCAGGAAGGGATTTGTCCAGAAAATCTTGAAGATCGCAGAATCGCTAAAATAGGGGGAGGATATTTGTGATCTTTCGCTGGCTGAAGAGAATCATCGCTTGGAGCCTCGTGGGGATTATCCTTCAAATTCCCGTTTATTACGTCTTGGACCAGCAGGTCCAACAGGTTATGAATCCTTCAAATCTTTCCTCTCAGGTTCAGACTCAGACTAATCAGTATACCTTAGATGCACCCAATATCACCAATCCGTTAGTGTCGTTTAATGATCAATTTCTGGCCTTTCGCAGTGGAGATCAACTTTCAATTTACGATTTCACCAAACAGTCGGTGATTTGGAAGCTTGATCAGACGAAAAACGCCCTTGCCTATCAATGGCTTCCTGATCGCAACGCTTTACTGATCTTTGAATCAGGAATTGGAGTCAATCCTGCCCTTCCAGGGAGGTTAGGCGTGGGAATTCATAGTCTTGAAGTGTCGGGTAACCAAGGGGAAGCCATTGATCGCTTTGCCTCTCCCCTTCCCCTCAGTTTTCAAAAGACCCAGATCTCAAACATTTCTCTTTCGACAGCGACTAACCTGCTCTATTTTTCCGTGCAAGGGCAAAATCAAAACAACTTATATGAAGTCGATGTGATGAAAAACTTGAAGCGTTTGAATCGATCAGGGGAGCATGTTGAATATTTGGCTGTTTCTCCTGTGAAAGGCACCGTTTATTAT
>JAJYAS010000670.1 GCA_021779415.1 Bacillota bacterium | reverse complement strand
CTCGGGCCATTTTCCAAGCCAGCGCCCGTTTGATAAAAGAAGGGTATGACATTCATCCTGAAGTCATGATTCCGCTAATCATGGGAAAAGAAGAATTTTTGATGATGCGCAAGTTGGTAGACGACACTGCAGCAGAGGTTATGAACGAACAAAACGTACAGCTTCACTATAAAGTTGGAACCATGATTGAGGTGCCGCGTGCAGCACTTTTGGCTGATGAGATCGGAAAAGTAGCAGATTTCTTCTCCTTCGGGACTAACGATCTTACCCAGATGACTATGGGCTTGTCTCGAGATGATGCTCAAGGAAAGTTCCTCCCGGTGTATCTTGATAAAAAGCTCATGACAACAGACCCCTTTGTCGTGTTGGATCGTGAAGGGGTTGGCAAGCTAATTGGCATAGGCGTAAACTTAGGGCGTAGTACAAACCCAAATCTAGGTCTAGGGATTTGTGGCGAGCACGGTGGGGAACCAAATTCTGTGGAATTCTGTCATATAGTCGGTTTGGATTATGTTTCCTGCTCTCCGTTCCGCGTACCGATTGCACGGTTGGCCGCTGCCCAGGCAGCGATTAAACATCAAGGGAAATAGTACAGACATAACTTTCTAAGCCTCATACGTCAAGGCTTAGAAAGTATACGTGCAAAATAAAGTATGGGTATTGTCTTTAGTGATTTTAAGAGACAGTACCCTATTTTTATTTATTTTTTGATTCTGGTGCAAAATATTGATGGCGTAATAGGTATTATGAAACACACTCTTGATATTAATTATAAAAACTTTTGTGGTAAAGTAGCATAGTAGGAAAATTTGCGCTAGGTTGGAGGGGATTTATCTCATTCTGACTGGTATTCATATTCGACTTCATTGAAAGTGGAGAATGAGTTTCTTTATAAACTTATTGTTTGGCGGCTATCAGATAGTCGCAACGAACTTTGCCACTCAAATTGCATGTATCAGCAACGTGTTTTACTATGAAAATTGATTAGCTTAATGCGATGGAGGAAAGGCGGCTCGGCAATACTCTCCACAGGAGACGATCGTGACCGAAGCGCAGTACGAGGTACCACTCCCACTTGTAGAAGTGGGAGTCTCACGATTGGATAAGCTATAAACGAGACCTCCACTCATTTGATCGGATGGAGGTCTTTTACTGGATTGGGTTAGCTCTTTGGGTCTACAAAGATGCGGGTAGAAGGAAGCTGAATGCCTCTTTATGGGGATTGCTGATTTTAATTACGAATTTAGTTGGGTTCATTGTTTATCTGATTTATAATAAAATAACCGAACCTGTTACAAGTGCGGAGCTTTGCAGAGTAGGTTCAACGCTTTCTGCAGTCATTGTGGAACTGAGATTAAGGAATCCTGTGATCATTGCAAGTCGATGATCAGTAAAGAGGATAATTACTGCTGTCGATGCGGGAGCAGGGCTGACCGATTTTTAGGAGGCAATGAAAAGTGAATTTTATAAAGTACGGCATCGATGGGTTACCTCATCTTGACAAGTATTTGAACGCGATTATACTGAAGTATGGAGAAGACAAAGCATGACTGTTATACAAAATTTGGATTGGTTAGTTTTAAATTTCATTAATAACTATTTTCATAATCCTTTTCTCGATAAGTTGATGATTATCCTAACTTCATTGGGAGATATGGGATTGATTTGGATTATAATTGCCATAGGTCTATTGCACACCCCCAAATATAGAAAAGTGGGATTCATGACCATTTGTGCTTTGGTATTAAGTTCTATTTTGGGTGAGGGATTCTTAAAGAATCTAATACAGAGACCAAGACCCTTTATGGCTGATCCTGCGGTTCAACTTCTCATATCAAAGCCTTTATCCTTCTCCTTTCCATCAGGACATACTGCCTCCGCATTTGCAGCGGCAGGAATACTTGTGAAAAAGGTAAAGAAATACAAAGGCTTTGTGACCACTTTGGCTTTGTTGATTGCTGTTTCAAGGATGTACCTATTTGTCCATTATCCTTCAGATATAGTTGGAGGGATTATCGAAGGTCTTATCTGTTCCAAAATCGTGTTGTATTTCTTTGAGCTTAGAAGTCAAAAGTCTATTCATAAAGAAGAGGGCCAAGGACGTATTAGTATATAGCTTGAAATAAAAATTCATAAAAATATAAAGAGAAAAGAGTTAAGTTTTGCAACCTGACTCTTTTTTTGACGTGTAATAGAGGTGACCAAAAATAATTTTAAGGGGCCGATGGATAAATGTTTATGAATGAACCTGTATTTAAGGCAATTAACGGGGTTGCCCATGTGAATGGAACGCTTGACGAGATCATGATTGTGTTTTCAAACTATAGTCCACTTCTTTTTGTGGCTGCACTTACAGCGCTCTATCTTTATGGAGTTTATCGTAAAGATAAACTGTTTAGATATGCAGCAGTCGATGCATTGGCCATAACTGTGATGAGTTTATTTTTAGGCTTTGTAATCGGCATATTTTATTATGAACCAAGACCTTTTGTCACTGATCATGTTAATTTACTAACACCCCATGCTCCAGATGCTTCTTTCCCTAGTGATCATTCTCTAGGAACGATGAGTATTGCGTTGGGGATTAATAACAGTTACAAAGTTTTTGGGGCAATATTGATTACCCTATCTTTGTTCGTAGGTGTCTCAAGAGTCTATGTTGGCGTTCATTATCCAATGGATGTGCTTGGAAGCTACTTGATCGTGTTGGTAGTAAACTTCACTTACAGGAGTTTATTATGCGAAAAAATAAGAGGCTTATATTCTAAAGTAGAAGAGTATTTATGGAAGCGTATTTCTGGGATAAACAGGGAAAATTACAAAGAAAGTAGTTTCAAGTAATAGGATGTTTTCTACCCAATATACCCCTCATTTTATGCCTATCATCCATTTTTGTGTACTTTTACTACTTTAAATAGCTCAATAATAAGCTTCGATAGAGCCAGAGCATACAGGAAACAAATAATAGATATCTTAGAACAGATATTAATTTTAAGGATTATGTGAGATAAAATGTAAAGCGGTGTCTTATCCATAATGTAAAAAATGAGATTGGTCCTTTATGATAGCAGCTGCCCAGGCGGCGGTTATTAACAAAGAACAATCAAAATAGGGCTTAAAAGCTGTTGCTTGAAGCTCGAAAACCTTATATTAAGGTTTTCGAGAGATAGATCGGA
>JAJYAS010000669.1 GCA_021779415.1 Bacillota bacterium | reverse complement strand
CAAAGTATAAAAGTATCGTGGTTTTAAGATTCTTCGAGAGAATGCCTCTTGAAGATATAGCGCTTATTCTCGATGAAAATTTGAATACGGTCAAAACAAGGCTGTACAAAGCACTAAAAATACTTAGAATCGAAATGGAGGGAGCGTTATGAACGAAAAACTAGAAAAAATAAAAGAAGAGTATATGCGGATTAAGGCGTCTGACACATTAAAAGAAAGAATTGATATTACCATGAAAGCGAGTAAAAGAAATAACACAAATACTTGGAAAAAAATTACAGGCTTAGTTGCTTGTCTCATTATTGCCTTTAGTTTATCTCTTAATCTAAGTCCGGTCTTTGCAGCTACAGTAGCTGATATACCGGGAATGAGTGGATTTGTAAAAGTTTTAACATTCGGAAGATATGTAGTGAAGGATGGAGGATATCAAGCTTCTATAGAAACACCAAAGATCGAAGGTCTATTAGATAAAGAGCTTCAGGATAAACTCAATAAGGATTTCAAGGATAACTCAAATGCCCTCATTTTAGCCTTCGAAAGCGATATGAAGGAGCTTAAAAAACAATTTCCGGGAGAAGAAGTTCATTTAGGCATTGACTCTGGTTATATCGTTAAAACGGATAATGAAAACATTCTTGCAATTGATGTCTATATGGCAAATACCGTTGGTTCATCATCGACAACACATAAGTTCTATAGCTTAGATAAGAAAACAAAAACTTTGCTTACATTACCATCGCTCTTTAAGAAGAATTCTGATTATTTTAAAAAACTTAGCGAGTATATTACAGCCGAAATGAAAAGACAGAATGAGAAAGGTGAAAATACCTATTGGGTAGATGATCCAACATTCGGACCATTTAAAGGCATTAAAGAAAACCAGAATTTTTATATCAATAATGACGGCAGGATAGTAATCGGCTTTGATAAATATGAGGTTGCTCCTGGATCATCAGGAAGTCCTGAGTTTGTTATTCCTGATGGAGTAGTTAAGGATATATTAAAGTAATATGTAGCATATAATACCAAAGCGGAATTTGCTTTAAGACGTGGCTCGAACTTGGATGGGTGGCTATTTTCACCAGAGAGATGTTTATAATCAATCACTCAAAAAAATATACATTTGGTCTCTTTTTATCAGATACTAGATACCTTATCCGTCAATAGATTGGATTTTAAGGAATAGTATCAAACAATTTATGCAACAGATGATAAAAATGTTACATAATGAAAAATTGAGTTTGGTCTATTTTGATAGCTGCCGCACAGGCGGCGATTAAGAATCAAGGGAAATAGTATAGACATAGTTTGAGTGCTCTTGACAATGTTTGAGCAATTAGAATATGATAAACAAGGTTTAAACGTTTGGATATAGGTTAAAATATTGATAACAACTGTGATAAGGATAGTAATAAAGGACTTGGGTTTTAGAGACATAATCCTCGGGTGAAAGATTATGACGAAGGTTTTTTATGAAGATCACCTTGGAGTTGGGCGGCTGAAATAATCTAAGCTGTTCCGTAGACATACGTTACATGTTTTAAGCGATTAATGGATTGTTTATTTAAGCTATCCATTAATAACAAGGGTGGTACCGCGGATAATCCGTCCCTAAGTCATTGACTTAGGGGCTTTTTGATGTCAGGCACATTCAAGAAAATAACCAGTCAGTATGCCAGTCTATTTCGTGTCATACTGCGTCGGCATGGTTACCTAATAGCCCCGCTATAAGGTAACCATACCTCCTTGTCTGACGCAAAATATCCTTGGCACCTTTGACTTGTTTTTTTCTTTCATATGCCTTATTTACCCAATATTATGAACCCAACACGAAAGGAAGATGAGTATGTCTAACTTCAAACCGTTAACGGATCTGCCTGTAGCGAAAAAGGAAAGTGAAATAGCCGATTACTGGAACGATCATAAGATACTGGATAAAAGTATCGAAATCAGAGAGGGTAAAACACCTTTCGTATTCTATGAAGGGCCTCCCACAGCCAACGGCAAACCAGGAATACACCACGTCATAGCCAGAACTTTAAAGGATTCAGTTTGCCGGTATAAGACGATGCAGGGCTATCAAGTCAAGCGTAAGGCTGGATGGGATACTCATGGTCTTCCTGTGGAAATCGAAGTAGAGAAACAACTTAAACTTACCAACAAGCAAGAAATTGAAGCCTATGGAATTGCGGAGTTCAATCAGAAATGCCGGGAATCAGTGTTTAGCTATGAGGAGCAATGGCGAGATATGACCAAACGAATGGGATATTCAATCGATTTGGACCATCCCTACGTCACGCTTGATAATAATTACATTGAGAGCGTTTGGTGGATCCTTGATCAGTTTTTTAAAAAGGGTTTGATTTATAAAGGACATAAAATCCTGCCCTATTGTTCACGCTGTGGAACGGGGCTGGCCTCCCATGAAGTAGCCCAAGGCTATAAGTTAATAAAGACTAACACTGTCTTCGTAAAGTTTAAGCGTAAAAATGTCGAAGAGTTCTTTCTGGTCTGGACGACAACGCCCTGGACGCTTCCCTCGAACGTGGCACTGACGGTGAATCCTCAAGAAGTCTACCTGAAGGTTAGGCAAAATGAGGAGATTTATTATGTTTCCAAGACTTTGTCCCATAAAGTGTTGGGAGAAGAGTTTGAAGTTTTGGAAGAAATTAAGGGAAAAGATCTTGAGTTCATAGAATATGAGCAGTTAATGCCGTTTGTAAAAGCGGATAAGAAGGCCTTCTTCGTGACGGTCGGCGATTATGTAACGACAGAGGATGGCACGGGAATTGTCCATACTGCCCCAGCCTTTGGGGAGGATGATTACAACATCGGCAAGAGGTATAATCTACCAGTGCTTCAGCCTGTCGATGAAACAGGAAAATTCGTAACCACTCCATGGAAAGGTAGCTTTGTCATGGATGCGGATCTGGATATCATCAAATGGCTGCACGGGGAAGGAAAATTATTTAAGAAAGAAAAAATGGAGCATAACTATCCTCACTGTTGGAGATGTCAGACCCCACTCCTTTATTATGCTAAACCAAGCTGGTACATTGAAGTCACAAAATTTAAAGATCAATTGGTTGAGAACAACAAACGCGTTGAGTGGTATCCTGATTTTGTCGGAGAGAAAAGGTTTGGCAACTGGTTGGAAAACGCCAATGACTGGGCCT
>JAJYAS010000668.1 GCA_021779415.1 Bacillota bacterium | reverse complement strand
TTTTGAGCCAGTTGAAATTTTGCCTCTTCTTCAGCCAACTGTTGCGCCATGAGAAGTTCGGCAGAAGCGAGGGTTACGGGCTGGGAACCGTTTAAGCCCAACATCTTTTCCGCACGTCCTTTCTTTGAACGCGAGCGAAGATACACGAGGAAAAACACGAGCCCCAAGAACACTGCAGCCCCGATTTCGGCGTAAGTGACAAGTTGTTGCCGTTTCTGTGCATTATCCATCGCAAGTTTTTCTTGCTGTAGGTCGGTCTTATTAAATGGAATTGCCGCAACTTGAATTTGATCCCCCCGAGTTTGATCCACACCTGCGGCAGAACCCACAATTGTCTTAATCTGATCAAGCTGAGCTTGGGTAACCATATCCGCATCCGCCATGACGGACACCGAGAGATGTTTGATAGCACCGGGGCTCACCACTTGTTCTTGTTGCGTCGTGTCAACTTGATAGTTTGTGGTCGTACTGCCCTTCGTGGTAGAGGACGTTACGCCGGAGGTCGCGGTGGGATACGTAGGTGACCCATTGGCAGTCACTCCCGGTGCTCCTCCGGTCGTCGTGCCGTTTGTAGTCGTTTCATTGGATTTTTGATCACTGACCACGGCTCCCGGTCCATTCGTTTGTTTCGTGATTTTCACTTGATCAAAGTCTAAGGTCGCATTAATTCGCACGACAGACTTCCCCGAGCCCAACACTTGATCTAACATACTCTGAACTGATTTTCGAGTGTTCTCTTCGATCGCTTGTTGAATTTGATATTGGCTTCCCGTCAGATGTTGGAGATCCTTGCTCTTCCCTATCGCATCGGATAAAACATTTCCATTGGTATCCACAATCGTCACATTCTCCGGTTGCAGTCCTTCAACTGATCCTGCCATCAGATTAGCAATCGCCCGTACCTGATCGTCACCAAGTTTTGTTCCCGGAACGAGTTTCACGGTTACCGCCGCTGTCGCAGCTTTTTGGGCATCGACAAAGAGTGACGGTTCAGGCATCACAATATGAACGCGAGCATCTTGCACACCGGTTAATGTCTTTAATGTATTTTCTAATTCATTCTGCAATCCGAGAACATAACGCAATTTGCGGTCTGCATCCGTTTCTCCCAAATGCATTGTATTGAGACTGTCAAAGCTAAATTTGCTTTCTTGAGGAAGCCCAGCACTGGCAAGCTGTAACCGAATATCAGCAGCTGACTGTTGTGGGACCATAATGGTTGCCCCATTATCCGCCAACTGATAATCTGCTTTTAAATCTTTGAGTTTCGCCGTAATGGCCCCTGCATCTGTGTCCCCGAGTTTCGTAAAGATCGCGACATATTGGGGGCGACCCGCCCAGGTGATCAGGTAGATCATCGCAATTGCCACCAAAAGAGGAGCAATCACCGTAATTATTTTCTGTGGGCTAGAAAGCTTGTTCCAAAAGGTCTTTACCGATTGTTGAATTCCTGCCCAAGAAAAATCCATCCTTCGCTCCTCCTTTCATTAAAGTAAACCATT
Source organism: Bacillota bacterium (assembly GCA_021779415.1). The sequence goes on along the minus strand of JAJYAS010000668.1, from coordinate 1,674 downwards.
TCCATTCATCTATACCCCTCAAAAAGTGCAACTCCAAACGTATATCAATTTAACACTTCTTAACTTCGACTCGTTACATTTGCATGCGCATGATTTGATTGTAAGCGTCTAACACTTTATCACGCACCGCTACGGTTAGGGACATCGACAAGCTGGCTTTCTCTAACGCTACCATCACCGTCGATAGATCCTGCACCTGACCGCTAGCCAATCCCATGCTGGCAACATCCGCATTATTTTGCAAAGCATTAACTTGACCTAAGGCATCGGATAAAAATTTGGCAAAATCCGTCCCTGCCTTATTAGCCCCATCGCCGGGAGTGACATTCGGCGTCTTGTCAAGGCTCGTCGATGTTATGGGGGTTAATGGACTCATTGGACCGAGGGGCACGATCGGCTGGATACTCATTTAATCATTACCCCTTTCCAATCTCTAAGGCTTTGGCTGCCATCGATTTACTAGCATTAAGAGCCGTCACATTCGCTTCATACGCGCGAGATGCGGAAATCATATCCACCATTTCCGTCACAATACTCACATTTGGTTGCCGCACATACCCCACGGGTAAGCCCGGCTCAGCCACCTTAGCTGCATCCGGCGAATCCGGGTTATATTCTAAGCGAAAGGGTGCTTGCGTGTCGCGTTCAATACTCGCCACTTGTACCCCATTCCCAACATTTTGGTCCCCTAAGGTTTCCCCTAAAACACTGGAAAAAGGAGTTTCGGGGGGGCGAGGCACGAACACGGCGACCTGCCTGCTGTAAGGTACGGGGTTCCCTGCTGGGCTCAGTTCTCCCGTGCGCGTTGTGTTAATGTTGGCAATGTTGTTGCCAATAAGGTCCATGCGTAACCGCTGGGCCGTCAAACCAGAAGCACTTGTATCAATCGCTCCAAAAAGACTCATTGAGTTTATCCCCTCCTCATAACACACTCCACAATTGAACGTCCAATTTCTCCGAGCGGTACAACTCGGTCAGCTAAACCGGCTTCCACCACAGATCTCGGCATGCCATAGACAACACAAGTTTCCTCCGCCTCGGCAATCCCAAATCCTTCTACCCTCTTGATCTCCTTCATCCCGCGCGTCCCATCACTTCCCATTCCTGTCATGACCACCCCAAGGACCCCTTTGCCAATCTCTTTCGCCAAAGAAAGAAACATGACATCCACGGAAGGATGATAGAGCGTGGTGATAGGAGCTTCATCCCCAATGTGAAGGGTTAACTGCCCAGATTTGCGCTGAACTTGAAGCTGTTTACCGGCAGGAGCGACATACACAGTTCCCGCCTTCAACACGTCACCGTGTATCCCTTCCCTAACATTGAGTGGGCAGAGCCCATTTAAGCGCTGGGCAAGTGGCCCTGTGAAGCCAGGAGGCATATGCTGAGCGACAAGCACCGGAACGGGAAAATTGCTGGGAAGAATCGGCAGAACTGCCTGTAAGGCCGACGGCCCTCCTGTAGACGTACCGATGGCCACTATTTCAACCGCATGTTTAGGAGTTAAGCTCCCTTTGCTCGTACCTGAGATACGCGAAGCTTGTCCTGCTGAACTCAGCGAACCTCCTGAACCCGCTGGAGTGCCAAACGCCCCCGTCGTGCCAGTCGCTCCAGACAGGGAAACGACTTTTGTTCCACTCGTTTGAACCCCAGTACCCAATGCTCCAGCTGGAT
>JAJYAS010000667.1 GCA_021779415.1 Bacillota bacterium | reverse complement strand
GACACTCGATTTACCTAAGAACATCTGCTGGGTTGCGATCTCTAAGGCTCTCATGGCAGATCCACATTGCTGGTCAACCGTTGTTGCCGCAGCTTCAAGTGGGATGCCGACCGCGAGTTGTATTTGTCGTGCTGGGTTTCCTTTAGCCCCAGCTTTGTAGACCATTCCACCGACAACATCTTCAATAAGACTTGCATCGACTTTAGCCTTTTCTAACGCACCTTTTACCGCAATCGTCCCGAGTTCAACTGCTGATACATCTTTTAATGATCCTAAAAAATCTCCAATAGGTGTTCTAGCTGCACCTACAATTACAACCTCTTCCATGGATTAGCTCCTCTCTAATGCTTGGTTATAGACTCGTACTTGTAGAGTTATTGATTTCAATAACAAATTTGTCTTCCTTTAAAAATAGTGTTCCGATGGATGCTACTACGGCTAACGCTGCGAAGAAGATAAAGGCTCCCGTATAAGAATATCCCGAGGCAGTTTTGACAACTAGGAATCCAGCAATGAGTGGAGCAATAAAAGAGCCTAATTGACCGAAGCCATTCGAAAGTCCAACTGCACTGCCCACAATTTCTTTAGGATAACGAATTTGAGGGTAAGCATATACAGCACCGAAGCTTAGATTTACGAAGAAGCCAAGCAAGATAAGCATGGTAATAATTATCGGCACGTTTCCGGTTGGAACCATTCCGACGTAGAAAAGAACAGGAATACTGATAATATAAGATATCAGGAGCACTGGCTTGGTCTTATTATTAAAGACTTTATCAGTAAGTCTACCTCCAAGGAGCATAGCTATGATGGCGACAATATACGGCAAAGAAACGAGGGCTCCCATCGTTTTGAGATTGAAGTGATGTTGATCCAATAGGAAGGAAGAAATCCAAGTCGTACTCCCCCAGTAGATCGCTAAGTTACAGAAAAGAACAATGCTGTATATCCAGAAGTTTTTATCTTTAGCAACGATGGACATTCCGCCCTTTTTCTTCTCAACAACTTCATTTTCAGCAGCAACTAATCCGTCCTTGATATAATCGTACTCTTCTTGGCTCATGCGACCCTTTTTTAACATTTCTTCAGGTTTATTACTCACGAAATACCAAAGAATGAACATACCAAAAATCCCGGGGACTGCTAGAACATAAAACACTGGTCGCCAGCTCCCGAAAGCCGCAGCCAAGGCAGTAATGATCATGGGAATAATAGCTGGACCAAAAGCCCAAGCTGTGGAGAAGAAAGCAGTTGCAGTTCCTTTTTCTTTCTTAGGAAACCAATCTGCAATCGCTTTGTGTGCCGGGGCGAAATGGTGTCCTTCCCCCAGTCCTAAGAAAAGACGTATCCAAATAAACTGAGTATAACTGCGAACTAGGCCGGTTAAAAAGGTCACAGCTGAGAACACAACAATGGCGATACCCATAACTTTTTTAGCTCCAATACGGTCAGCTAACCATCCACCACTTATTTGAGCAATGGCATAGGCAAAGAAGAAAATAGATGCACCGAAACCAGCTTGTGCAGGGGTTAATCCCAAGTCGTCCCGGATCATGGGTAGAAAGATCAAAACACTCGTACGGTCAAAATAGTTAATGACATATAATAACCATACTGCAACGAGAATCACATAACGATAACTCCATGCTTTTTTTCCTACGGCTTTCATTTGTCCCATACTCTAATCTCCTCCAATATAATTTTCTAGCGCAGCTTTGTTTTTCCAGTTAATTGCTAGCATACAACGTCTATTCGGCAGTCCAACCGCCATCGATGACAATCATTTGCCCAGTCATGTAGTCCGAGGCATTCGAAGCCATAAGAACTGCTGCTCCGACCATATCGCTAATTTCGCCAAAACGTCTCATGGCAATTTTTTTAGTAATATGGTTAAAGATCTTTTCTTGTTTTAAGTCGGCCTCGTTCATTGGAGTAATTACATAACCCGGGCAGAGCGAATTCACTTGAATGTTATGTTTTGCCCACTCTAAAGCTAGAGCCTTGGTCATTTGTACAACGCCACCTTTGGCCACACAATAAGGAAGAACCTGACGATCACCTACTAAACCAAGAATCGAGGCAATGTTAATAATTTTGCCCTGCTTTTGGCTAATCATTTGACGCCCAACCGCTTGGGCACAGAAAAAGACGCCTTTAAGATCTACATTCAAAACTCGATCCCAATCCGTTTCAGTTAGGTCTTCGGCCTTCTTGGTAATGGCAGAACCTGCATTATTAACGAGAATATCAATTTTTCCGTAATACTCTGTTACTTTCTTCACTAGCTCCTCAATAGCACTTTGGTTCGTGACGTCCGTAGCTACTGGTAAGGCATCATGTCCCAATTCTTTAATTTGTTCAGCTACTTGGTTGCAGGCAACTTGATTTCTGCTTACGATGACAACATTTGCTCCAGCCTTGGCCAAGCCTTGTGCTATCCCTCGCCCAATCCCTTTGGTGGAACCGGTTACAATAGCCACTTTATTCGTTAAATCGAAGATTGGATTATTCACTTCATTACCCTCCTATCAAAACAATTGGTGGAGAATTTCCTGAGATTCTTCTAGCATTTGAACGTATTTTTCGAAAGTTAATCCTTTAAGACCGTTGCCCGTATATATTTGTCCAGCATCTAAGATTCTTGTGATGCGAACTTCTTCAACGGTAGGTGGCTCAGTTACTATTACATTGTCTGCAATTTTGAGTTCCCATGATACTTCCGCTTTTACTTCATCCACGCTAACCCCAGGATGAACACTGTAAAGATAGGCTTCTTTGCTTGAAGGGTCAAACCTAAATACACATTTGTTGGTTATTATGGCGGCGGGACCCCCTCCTGGTAATCCATGTTTTTTGCGTGCATCATAGCCGTCAATATAGCCAGGGGAAGTAATATAATCGACCTTCTCCAAAAAACGTCGTTTCTGAAGGGGAAGCGTAAGGATAGTTCTCCCTGCTGAACTTGCAATATCATTGGCTCCACCACTACCCGGTAACCGGGAAGCAGGGCTATAGTAATCTCCCTCTCCAAAAATGACCGTACTGTTCAGATTCCCGAATTTATCGACTTGGGCTCCACCGATCATTCCGACATCAAAATATCCGCGCTGTTGATCAGAGAAAAGGCGCCAGAGTGAAGTGGTACATATGCTGTTCTCGACGCAGGCATTATCGCCAATTCCTA
>JAJYAS010000666.1 GCA_021779415.1 Bacillota bacterium | reverse complement strand
CATCATAACTAAGGCCAGTACGCCAAGGGTGAAATAACGAAGCAGTTTTCGAAAGTAACTACTCTGGTAAAAGAAGGGGTTAAGTCGCTCCTCTACCCACATCACTGCGACCACTTTTCCTTTGAGAACTACAGGAGTAATGTATTCAACAATCTGATCATCCCAAGAACCGGAAATTCGAAAGAGTGGTTCATTCCCCATTTCAGTGGCGAGCAAACCTGGTTTAATGGTGGAAAATATCTCCTTCTCCCTCTGAGCCTCTTCTTGCGCTGAGAGGTTACGATAGTTATGCAGGAATCCAAGTACTGTAATCTTCTCGGTACTGGGAAGATAAAGAACGAAGCGAATCCCTGAATTTGCAGGAACTTGGGGTTCGACAACTTGGGTAAACTCATTCGTAAGTAGGGTCGAAGAGATAGTGTCTTGCCCAGTCCAGAGAGGCTCCAGATTTTTAGAAAGTTCATTATTTGTACTTTTGACCAAGGCTTCCAGTCTCTGCTCTTTGTCTAAAAAAACAACTTCATCCGTCCGTGAAGCGAAAAAGATGTCATACATCAAAGCTAATAAAGGAACAAGCATGATAGCGGCAATGATAATTACGATCTGACTTGTCAGACTGGTACCTTTAAAAGAAAACTTTCTTTTCTTACTCTTCGGCAGAATTGATCCCCCCTGTCAATGACAGAATCCAAAAATGGAAGCATATAATGCATGATTCATGTCCAGAACGTTGAATCGATATGTTATTCACTCCATACTACAGTCTTTCAGCTGAAAAAGGGGGCTTCTACACTGGAATCATATAGAGTATTGAAGGGAAGATACACTTATAAGAAAGTTCCAATACTTATGAAAAACAGAGGATGAAGATGATAATCCGCCTTAAATAAGGATATTTGATAGTTATTCGAGGTGTAGTATTTGCTACACCTCTTTTTGTTATGTTTGATAAAGGCATGAATCTAGAGGGTTATAGAGTTGGCACGCTGTTTGCTATATAAAGAATTATATCACAAGCGAAGGTGGGATGATATCTGTTTTAAGTGTACGTTATTCAACTACTCACGAGGAGAGATTATTATGAGTGGTGCACCCAAATCCGATTTATAAACTGTCATTTTTCTGGTCAATCGCGTACAACGAATTATCGGATTGCTTTATGTAGGAGGGGGAGGAAAAAATGGAGAAAAAGAAAACCAATTACAAATTTATGCTTGAGATATTTCTCGTATTTTTCAGGATTTCACCAATGACCTTTGGTGGAGGATTTGCCATGATCCCTATCATGGAAGATAAAATGGTAAATAAGAAGAAATGGCTAAGCAAGGAGAATTTAGTTGATATTTTTGCTGTTTCCCAATCATTACCGGGTGCTATTGCTGTTAATTCGGCTACTTTCGTTGGGTATCAGATTGGAGGCGTCCTAGGTGCCCTGTCCGCAATGTTAGGAATAGTACTGCCGACATTTGGCATTATAATTCTATTAGCAGCTTTATTGGGTTCCTTCCAGCATAATCTACACGTTCAAGCTGCATTACAAGGTATAAGACCAGTTGTAGTGGCCCTGATCGCTTCAGCCGCATATAAAATGAGTAAGGTGTCTATTGTTGATAAAACTTGCTTAGCTATCTGTGCCGTATGTATTCTAGCCCTATTATTATTTAAAAATCTGAATCTAATTCTAGTCATCTTTGTAGGTGCCCTTTTTGGAATTGCGATTGTAAAAGCTAAAGAGATACAAAACCTGCATGTAGCTCAAAAGAAAGTAAGTGGTGAAAAATTATGAACTTGTATTGGGATATGATGATCACTTTTTTCAAACTAGGGCTTGTCAGTTTTGGCGGCGGGTATGCCATGATACCCCTTATACAGACGGAAATGGCGAACCACCATTGGCTTAAAATCGGTAAATTTACGGATATGATAGCTATATCAGCGATGGCTCCCGGTCCGATCGCCAGTAACACTGCAACAATAGTAGGTGATAAACTAGCCGGTCTTTGGGGAGCTGCGGACGCTTGCATCGGAGTAACGCTTCCTTCACTATTACTCATACTCATTGTTGGCAAGTTGTTTTTTAAATTTCAAGAGCACAGGACTGTGAAAGCAGCATTTTACGGGCTACGACCCACAATTATTGGAGTTATCGCTTTTGCTGCAATCAAATTTGCCATTAGTAATGGAATTATTGGAGGAAGTAATTTTATTGACGTAAAAAGTTCAATTCTATTGGTCGTAGCATTTATTTTGTTAATAAAGACGAAATTACATCCTGCATATTTGATTTTGCTATCAGGTTTAATTGGCATAGTATTGTTTTAGTTAAGGGTTTTATTAGAGATCTTTTGTATATATCAAATGAAAGAGGTATTTCACATGAGTAATTCTGAGTTCAAGGTACTTCTCTACTCCGATGGGTCACATCAGGCTTTTTCTGCGGCCGTTTATACGGCCACATTATTAAAGAAGATGCCTAATATGCATTTGACGATCATGCAGATACAACAAAAAGATGATGGTTCTAAGGGGACAGAATATAGTTGGTTAGAGTTGAGGCCGAAGTACAAAAGATATCATTGGGGGTGTTCAACGGGAACAGAGTACAGCTGGATAGATACTTGGCCGGCTAGCCCTACCCCGGGTTGGATGAAAGGGGTGCTCAATGAATCTGAGTGGGATATGAGGAATCAATATGATAAAATACTTACTAAGACCAACGAGATTTTTTTATCAAGAAAGCTTGATGTCAAGCATCAACTAATATGTTCTAATATCGCTATTTCCGAGACGTTAGATATATCTGAAACAGCGAACACCATTATTGATTATGCAACAAAAGATTCCTTCGAATTGATAATTATGGGTACACGAGGGCTTTCTACTTTTAAAGGGTTAATTTATGGTAGTTTAGCGCATAACGTACTTGACAGATCCCCTATGCCGGTATTGTTAATTAAGAAACTTCCACAAGATTATATTGATAGTTTCTTGTCAGACGCAGATGCCTAAAGGTAATTTTAGCCCCGAAGAGAAAACATATCTCTTCGGGGCTTTAGTTATTTTCTATAATTGTGGTATTACAGGGAGAGTAATAATAAAGGTTGAACCTTTGTCTACTTCGCTTAGCACATCAATCGTTCCGCCATGCAAGGTGATACTTTGATAGGATATCGATAGTCCAAGT
>JAJYAS010000665.1 GCA_021779415.1 Bacillota bacterium | reverse complement strand
TTGGCATTTCCCGTGGCACCCTGTACTACAAACTAAAACAATACGCTTTGATATAAACATTAATATTATTTAGGATGCCCCACCAACCTACCTTTGCCTATAGAATAAATATCGTCAATTACCATTTGGAATGACGGATCCCTGCCCTCTACCCTTCCTCGTTCTGCAATGCGTTCTTGGTGAAACTCTATGACTTCTTTGTCGAAAGGTAAGTTACCATGATCTAAGAAGCGTACTGCTCCCTGTGCGTCACGAACAGGAAGTATCTTTCCTGCATTATACCTACTTGGTGCAAAAGGAATATCTAGGATACCCGCTTGGAAGCCCCGTACAGTGCCTACCGCAATGTCTCCGTCTCCCAGTTCCAAAATCTTATCTACTATAGCCCTCGTTTCGACTTTGATTCCCTCTTTTTCAAGCTCAAGTTCCTCAGAATTCAGCAAGGCTTGATTGCGCACCATGTTGATGACTTGCTTTGTGGCCTTAATCCCAGCGGCAATCCCTTCTTTTGAGGGAATACCTAAGGCTTCTTGGGGTGTCTTAACAATCACCTTCGTCGTTTTTGCTAAAGCAGCGGTTACTGCTCCCCAAGAAATGACTCCAAATGCTTGACTTTCATCTTGGGGGAATCCTCCCATCCACTGATGGAATACACTGGTTAACATGATGCCCTTATACTTAAACTTAGCGAAGTATTCTTCTCCTAGTTCAGTTAAGCTCCGAACTGCGGCAATATCTTGAATTAGATTACCACACTGCCCATACCCTAAGGAAATATTTTTCACCCCTTGTTCTGCAGCCAGCAACGCTTCAATCACGCCGACACTATGGGAAATACAGGGTGGAACTAACGTGCCTGTCAAAGGACCAAACGGCTCGCGATTGATTCGTACCCCGTGTTCCTCATACCAACTGACTAAGCGGTCTACATACTGCCAGTTACTGATCGTATCTTCTAGTGACACATTCTTAGCGTATGGAATATTATACGAAATTCCTCCACCCTCAAAATCCGTAAATCCTCCAGCTAGTGTGATTTCGGCCAATAAACGTGCATCGGGAGTTCCATGACGTACTTGACAAGGCAAATTCACGGACTCAATGATGCGGCGACAGGCTACTACTCCATAATTGACCGCTGGAAAGCCGCTTCGCAAGGAGTGCCCAGCCTTTTTGCTTTCTTCAATGACCTTTTCAGCTTCCATATAACGGTTTTGTCGGTTCAAGGAATCGATGGTCGTGGGCAAGAAATCTGCTCCACCCTCATCTTGAAGGTATTGGAGCAAATCAATCTGTTCTTGGAGCAATGTGGTTCCACCTCGGGGTTGGGCCAGGGTTGCTCCTTCTGCTTTTGCTTTGGCTAATTTTGCTACGGTAACCTTTTCTGCTGGCATAGCCTTATGATATGTAACAGCCTCTTCCAAATTGACCTCTGCCCCAGTTGTCCATTGTTTTAAAACTTCCTGTCGCTGGACCTCAAAGTCATCCACCTCGAGGCGTTTATTTTTCATCAGGGGAACCCTCCCTTCTGCTTTCAATTTTACTAATCGAGCCCCTAGCTCGATCTCGTACATTAACCGCTTCTCCGTAATCTTCAGTAACTCTGACTAATTCTTTGACAGCGGCTGAAGTTCCTAGTTCTCCTAAGGCTTGGGCGGCCATTTCTTTCACTCCAACCACTGGGTCTCTCAGCAACTGAATTAGCGAGAATGCAGCGGCTTTGTTTCCTATCTGACCCAAGGCTTCACAGGAACTGGCGCGAATCAAACTGTCATTGTCACCCAAACATTGCATCAAAAGGTCAAAAGCATTGGGAAAGTTAGCAAACGCCCTGATTAAGTAGATATCAACTCGTCTGCTGACCTTTTTGAAAATACCCTCCAGTAACTTAAATGCCTGTTCTTGGTTTAACTCACGAATAGTCCAATCGATCAGTTTAATGAGAACTTCCTGGTTTTGCCTCAATAGAGTTTCCTGAGCTTGTTTAAAATCATGGATTGCCAAGGCTCTCCTTAACTGTTCCCCTAATCTAGGAAGTAAAAAACCAGCAATAGTTTGCGCGCTTTTTTCACTTAATGTCAATTTTCCTACTTTATTTTTTAGAATATAGTGCATAGAGGTTAATCCATCTATGACGCACGAAAATAAATTGCCTCTATAGTTGGCCTCGCCCATAGCTGAAATTAGGGCATCGTCATCCAACTCGCCTTCATGGGTGTGAATAATTTCAAGCAAAGTGACCAAATCTGAAACCTGCAAAGGCAATCCTAAGTCACAGATCACCTGCTCCAATTTCAAGCGTTCTTTGTATAAAGGTTCCCCGGCCAGCGCTGTCTGGAATTGATAGAGAAAGCTTAACTGTTCGATTCCATATTCCCTCAGCTCCGTATTCTGCAGACATTCTAAAAGGCTGACTCTATTCGTCGATATAAATATCCTTAGCTTTTTCAACCTCAGAACGAGCAAATCCAAATAATCCAGCGGATAGCCCGTCCGTTCAGCAATATTAGGTAAGGATTCATCACAAATCCAGAGACGGAAAATTCGGCGCCAAGGTTCTTTCGGGTCTGTGATTTGGGGACGGTTGATGATCGTTTGGGCAGGACGCAACAAGTCATTCGCTAAATCCGCTACGACAGCCGAAGGATTGGCAAACTGGTTTTTTAACTTCCATTGGATCACTTCAGCAAAAGTGGAATTGGTCAACAAATCAGCGTTATTACTAAAGCAATAGACAAGATCAGGAATAATAGTCTCATGAATATATTGCAGAGCAAGGGGACTTCTAGGCCCGCCCCACTCGTCTAAGAGCACGGATGCTAAGTTGTCTTTTAAGGTTGTTAAATCATTTTTGGTCCATTCCCATTGAATTAAATCCGGCATTGTTCATCACCTTCGTTTTGAGCCTGGCGACCCTCTTGTTTAGCTCCAGCTTCCAGTCCCAGTTGCCACCCAAGTTCTAATGCCTTGACATTTTGCACAGTTGTGCCCTTGGGGGCTCGTTGCCGGACAGCCTGCAAAACATCCTCCATCGGAATTTGTCTGCTTAAGGCAGCCACAACCCCTAGGGCCACGACATTGGCATTTTGCTCAGACCCTAGTTGTGTGCGGGCGGTTTTGGTGATGGGCAAAGAATATAGATGTTTACTACGTGGTTTGACTTCTGTAACTTGGGAACTATCCACTACTA
>JAJYAS010000024.1 GCA_021779415.1 Bacillota bacterium | reverse complement strand
CCATAAGTTCTCCTTCTTTCTTACGATTCTCTATATTGTATATATTCGCTATACAATAAGAATTTCCTCCTGTAATAATAATTTTTTATTATTTTATTTTCACACTCCTTCTTTTCGTTTCTTGATGAAACATAATGCTCAATGACATTTCCCACCCCTTCATAAGAGTCGAATATTTAAAACTACAAAAACACCAGATAGGTCACTGGTGTTTTTGTAGTTTTAATAATTTACATATTGATGTTAAGCCGCTTCAGTTGGCATGGAAGTGCGTGGATCACGCACGCCTGAAATATTCACAAATTCTTGACAAGTTCTTATAATGTTCTCCCCTCATATTGGGCATTCTAAGGAAGGTTCCAGTTAAACAAACTACAAGGAGGAGTGCAAATGTTGAAAAAATTTGCAGTGAGTTTGCTAACCGTATCTTTCCTGGCGTTAAGTGCTGGAACGAGCTTAGCTGCTCCGGATCCTGCCAAACTTGATGAGCTCAAAGCGTTAAACCAACAAATGTTTACGCTGAAAAAGCAAATGGTGAACAAGCAATTGGACGCAGGACTCTTGGATCAGGAGAAGGCTGCCAAAATTAAAACCTTCATCGAAGAGCGCCAAAAGCAGATCGAAGCTGACTTTGCTAAAGGGCAATACACTGGTTTTGGCAAGAAACACGGTCAAGGCTTTGACAAAGGATGCAAACGCAAGGCTCCGGACGCTCCCAAAACGAGCCCTTCTCCAAGTAACACGTAATCTTTAAGTAATCTTACGGATTATCAACTGGAACTAGCACAGTCCCTCAACTCAATGAGTTGGGGGACTCTATTTCCTCTGCAAATTGATGAATACATTATAGGTCAGGCGCAAACATTTCATAGGCATCCTCATAGTTTCTATAGAAGTAGATGTCCTTAATATCAAAGCCGAAACATGCTTTAACCATGCGTATACTTTTGATTGACTTATAGTCTACAAATAAAACATCGTTGGGCTTTCCCTGGAAAAGCCCCTTTATGTAGTTGCGCAAACTAGAATTACCCTCATTGTTAAAGAAGTAGTAATGTGTTTCAGGCTGCCTGGACATGAGCCCTTTACTCAAACTCAAGGCAAGATTGCATTTTAAGTAAAGGTCTTCAACCATCTGTTGACTTTTGGCCGGCTGGATTTGTGTGAGACTTTCCAACAGCTGTTCCAAGGAAAGTGTTTGAAGGTTGGTTTGTCGCAGCAGTTGCCTGGTATTATCAAATAAAACCTTAACGACCGCTTCCAAAAAATTGCCGTTGTCCCGGAATACGGATAGATCGTTATCTCGGAAAATCGTTGCAAATGCTTCATTGGCTATTTCTTTTTGGTTTTCATTTAACCGATCTTTAAATAAGTCAATTAGGCCGTCCTCACCCGCAGTAACAAGTTTCATCCGCTCAGTGCTACGAAGATCATCTAAAGCTTGTTCCAGGCTTAGCATGTTCTCTTCCTGTTTAAGAATGATGGCATATAGATTACGGGCGTACATAAGATAAGCCTTTAAGATTTCCCTGAGTTGGTCGTAAACTACGGCTCTTTGCAATAGCTCATATTTCACTTCAACTAAGCGCGATAAAAAATTAGTTTTCTTGTTTCCTAAGCCTAGCAATCCTTTTTTGTCAGGCTCTATTTCCAGTCTGGATAAAGCCAATTGGGAAGCACGGTCTGCCTTCAGGCGTAAAGCGTCGCTCTGTGTCCTTAACTCCTTGATTTTTAACTCAAGGTACTTAATAAGGCTCAGCTTGTTGTTTTCTTCCTCAGATTTTAATAATCGCTTAACAAAAACCAAACCGCGCCGTTCGTTTTGCAAATACCCTTTAAGGATTTTCTTAAAACTCTCTAACAGCTTCGGGAGATAGTCTTCTGTAATTTGTTGGGCCATCTTTATGATTCTTTCTTCAAAAATTTGTTTGGCATAATCACCGATAAGCAATTTTTCAACAGTATCCAAGGTTTCTGCTAGTAGTTCTTTAGCGACTTTCTTTTCTAGGCGAAGGTGAAGTTCTTCAATTTCTTTGAGAGTCTCATGAATAGAAGAGTATATTTCTGACCCCAATGTCTCAATCCCGGAGTTGTTGATTTCCAATTCGTTTAATACCGATTCCCAGTCCTGACTGATGTAGCCAGCCTTGCCTTTGTTAACGTTGCGGATTTTATGCAAAAGGTACCAGCAAGTATCGCTAAAGATCGGGAAGATCTTAATCGTTTTTTTGCTATAACCTATTGCTGCATAACGTGGCAGGCCATTGGCCACAGTTGGTGAAGGCATCTGAAGGGAATTGAAAATTCTTGCTTCATTGAATTGTGAGCTACTCTTCAGATAGACTAGCGTGGCTAACATCTCCGCCACACTAAAGTCCCCCTCGACAGTCTTCAGTATGGGAGAAAAATTCTCGTCAAAATCAGAGTACAAGTAGGATATGGCAAAAAATGGCTTTTTACGAGAAATCCTATTCGCTCTCCGCCCAGGAAGGTCCCCTAGGTCGATGTCTAATTTAAAATCGGGGGACGACATAGACTTGATTTCTTGCCAAGCGGCAAAGACCTTAGCTTGTTCCTGTTTCGTTTTCAACATCGCACTTTGAAAAAACAGGCCAGTAAATTCGATGCCGGTATTCGCAACAAAAAAACTGTTCAGCTTGTCTTCCAACAAGCACAGAAGCATTGGGCAGCTGGCAAATAGGTCCTCGGACAAATCGCTAACGACATAGATCTTAATCGTTGCACTGGTTCTTTCCATGACATTAGTAAGCCTGGTGTTTAGCGCTTCCAAGGTTCCCACTATGTTGTCCTTTTTCTTCAGCAGTTTCCCTTGGACCATATACCGCGGTATACTGCCATCTTCCATGACGATATACTCAATCTGATGATCCCTTTCTGGAAATCTGGCGTCAACCAAGGCTAGACCGGTGTAATCGTCAGAAAAGATCCCGATCCTATTGAGTTGTCGCATTATTAGGGAGACTGTTCTCGCTCCCTGGTTGCCTATACCCACCAACAGCACACAAGAGTTGAGGTTGGGAGTTGCTCCAGGTTCCCCTCTATGCTCCAGTTCTAGATGCTCCTGGTCAATATACCTGCGAATTTGCTCGGCAAGTGCGGCCTTTACATCCAAGTTATTGAGCATATCCTACCCTCCCTCAGTAAACACTCGTCAAGAAGCTAACCCTGTCGAGAGCTTCCGTCAAAAAGTCCAGGTACTTCTCGTCGACCGCTTTACCATCGAGTTTCTTATTATCAAAATAGGCCTTGATCCTTGCAAACTCTTCTTTTAGCTCGACCAAACGCTGCTTAATCTCGCTCGCATCCATCTGATCGCGTTTCGCCCTGTCAGTACTCACTAATTTTTGGATTTGGCGTTCCTTCTTTCCACGGTAAGTATCAAAGGCAACGAAATAGAAATCTTCATGGTCCAGTTTATCCACTAATGGAGGCCAAGCTTCCACATCCGGGTCATTACAATAAAGTAGCTTGGGGCCTGCCCAGTACAGAGTTCCGCTTACCAGGGCCAAGATTAAATCATTCAGCCTCTCCCGCTTCAATTTTTCTTCCCGATTAATTTTCTCCAGTCTCTCAAGTTCTCGGTCCACCTGCTCAAGTTCATCGAGTTGCCGTCTAACAATTTCCGAGTAACTGGGTACCCGCAAAAAGTTGTCCTCTGCTGATTCAAGATCAATACTTTGGAAAATTGGAATTCGTCGTACGGGCATTTCAAAAATACGAGAACGATTCTGAACGGTTACCGGCGGAAGTTGCTTAATCGCAAACTTCGGTTTAACGTTACTGTCTTCCAGGATAATTCCAATGTCTAAAGCTCGCCTGAACAACTCCCTAATGTCACGATTCCTCTCCCTTCGATTCGCTGGATCAGCTTTGTCGGGAAAGGGCGAAGGAAAGGCACGCCATTCGCCGCGCAGGTGGATACCAGGGTCATTCGGGGCCCGGTATTCATACATTGTCTCTAAATTCCGGAGTCTGCTGTAGGCAAAGAGGGGAACTCCAATCGATGTATTTACCCAGTATATGCTGTGTTTCACTTCGCTACTAGCTACTTGTTCAGGTGTACCTTTAACCTCAGCCTTTTCCACATAGTTCAAAAAGGCACTGTGCAGTTTTTCGCAATTCTCCGGTATGGAAACTGTAAAATGAGTGGGAAAGTCGTTCAAACTCGCGGTCACTGTGTTATCCATATGAAAAATCGGTGCTGAGCCACTATGTAATTTCGGACCAATTTCCAGCGACACGATATCCTCAAAAGACATGTTGCCATAGTTCTCGTGCAAATAGGTTTCCAGGCTTTTTAGGGCTACCTCGCTGAACTTGTTGGAAACGAACTTTGACAGAATTCTGACAGCTTCTTTGCCTTGATTATCGATCCAAACATCTGAATTTTTTTGCAGGTCTATTAAAAATTCCTGGGTTATATGAAGAATTTGTTCCCGACTTTTCTCATTGAACATTTCGCCAATTTGTTTGGTCCAATCCTGTGGGTCAAGAACACTCCAGGTAGAAGCCTCCACGATCTCCACATTGGCCTTCAATACTTCATTGAGTTGTTTAAGAATATCAACCCAGACTTGGTACGTTCCTGCATTAAGCTCCCGAAGATCATTCGCAAGTTCCTCATACATCGGCAGTACGAGGTCATTGATGACTTTGGCCTTTAAGGCAGCTTTATACTCATCAATCTTGGTCTGGACATACTTTTCCCAGGTGTTTTTACGACTGAAATTGAACAGTGAAGAAAGGGTTTTGGGGAAGAGATTGGCTGCACTTTCTTTCCTTATCTGCCTTTCGCTCTCCTTGTTTTTCTGTTCCTGCTCAGCATCCTGCATTAACTGATTGATACGACGCAGCATACAATCTCCGACAGGTGAGAAGAGCAGCCTGTTAACAAAAATCGGCCCCTTTTCTGGATTGACGAATAGCTGATCGAGTTCTTTCCTAATTCTCTCCTTCAAATCCTTGGCAGCTTCCTTGGCATTATCTCTATTTTTGCTGTCTTGAAGGTGGTCTAGGAAAATCCGCATTTCTTTAGTCAGCTGTCCATCCAGATCAATTTTCCCTGCGTTTTCAACGCTGTAGTAAGGATTTTGCTGCCACTCGGCTAAAAGGTTCAGACCATTGGCAAAATAACGATCGATTAAATCCTCGTGGCCCAACTCTAACTTTTCGATAAAAGCACCTATGTCCCCTGCGCCTGGATCGTTCTCGTAAAGGACGTTAATCCGTTTCATTAAAATATGCGCGGCATAGTTCATCATTTGTTCGATTGGAATCTCATAGGAGCTAGCCCCAAGGATAAAGTACTCGTAATTCGCTTGAAAAGGAGGTTTCATTCCAGAAAAAATATTAAGTTTAATTTGGTCTAAGTTCGACAAAAAAGCAGGTAGAGTAAACGTCGTGTTCTGAACCTGACCTTTACTGATAAAATGTACCAGGTTTTCACTGACAATTTCCATGCAGGTACTTTTGAGGTCCGTTAATAAGACGTTATTTTTGTCAATCGAAGAAATCAGGTAACAGTAATTGTACGGAGTGGCAACGGAACTGTGAGAATAATTATTAGTATACTCCTGGACAAAGGGCTGGCCGTGGTCAGTCATCCAGTAATCAAGTTCTTTCAGAGCCGCAAAGCCATTGGATTGGACAAAGTCAGCTTTGTTTTCCTTCATATTTACATCAGGCAAAAATAAATAGCCTATCGTCTTTAGTCGATCCAAGGCACCCAGTTGCTGGGCAACACATCGGACAATATAGGGAATATCAATAAAGGTTCCGCCGCCGGTCCCCCCCGATACGCCACTTAATATAAAGACATAAAGATTACCTTTCTTACCTTGTAGTACGCTGTTTAACTTGCGCTCAATCATATTAACAACATCTGTAATCCGTAAGAATAAGGCTAATCGACCCATCTGGCGAATTCCATTCGCACCTTGGTCAAAATCGTTCGGGCTCAAATTGGGACTTAACCAATCCGTGATTGTGTGGGGCAGACCGGCCCGATTAGCGAGCATCCTGGGCACTGCAGGGGTATAAATCCTCAGAAACTCAGTCGAGGTGTTAAGCTCGATCGACCGACCTGAAGTTTTATCATCGTCATAAACTATATGCTCATCCGCATCCAAGCCAAGGTACTCAATATTTTCCGGTTTGTCTTTGTAGTGGCCGGTCGCACCGTCACGAGGCAAGTTAAAACGGCGGTAAACGGCATTCTTTACTTTGCTTAGAGCTGTTACACCTGTGCCTCCCAGTCCAATGACTAGGATTGGATTAGGGATAGCATCAACCCTGGAAAGGTCACTGGTTATACCGCTTTTATTGAGCCGGAGCTGGTTGAGATTTTCTGCTAAACGCATATCCATTGCCCATACACCATCCTAGTTTTGTTTATAGATTTATAACTCAATAAATCTCCCTGATACTCTAATTGAGTCTACAGCCGCCACAACCCGAAGGGAACATCCATTGGTCAGCAGAACGATCTGTCCTGGTGCAACTTTATCTCCATTGACGCTCACTGATAAATCCTTACTGCCCGCTTCACTGTAGGTAAGGTAGACTCCTTGCGCCTTTCTTGCAAGGACTATAGTGTTTAGCGTACTAGCAGGACTCTCTGCTAATTTGCTTAAGGTAACTGACGTCCCGTAAGGAGCAAGAGTTTTGCTTTGCTGCATTTCTTCCCTACCCGTTGTTGTATTGATGACTCTAAGATTGATTTTGCCGAAAAGAAGCTTGGGCTTGGCATTTTCAATTAACTTCGAAATCCCTTTCAGCAGGAGAATTACAAGGGCAGTCGCTCCTATGACCCCTAGCAAAGTGTAGAGAAGTTTTTCCCAGGGAAAGCGGTTCTTAGGGGACGCCATTACCTCGGGAATCTGAATCGTTTGGAGATCACTCTTTCTGGTTAAGGCCTTTCCTTCCGCTTGCACATAGACGCTATAATTACCTGGTTGTTGGAACTTGATTTTCCCTTGATAATCCTTTTCCCCAGCAGTAAGAGGTACTTTCTCTGAGGTATTGGCCGAACTATTCTCGACAACGGCCACCGCTGACATGTCCTTGTACAAATTCTTATCCTCAATTACCCTGCCTTGTCGCCTAAAGTCTGCCTTCACGGGGATTTCCATACCGGCAAAACTACTTGACGAAAGCTGATCCATGTGGATCGCTATATCATAGTTATAAAGCAGGCTGATCTTAACCTCTTCATTGCGAGTTCCTTTGACCATTAACTTCCAATGGCCTTTATCAGGATGTAGAACTTTATAGGACATGTAATTCCGGGAGGGTGAGGCAATAAACCTATCGTTGTCCCAAGAAGCCTCTGTACCATCTGGCTTAATTAACTTGACTTGCACATCCCGGTTTTTGTAAATCACTAGATTGGCTTCTGCCACACTGCTATTTGTAACGTCGAAATTGTAGGTATTAAAATTCCCATTCAAGGTAATTCTGTCCGAGCCGAGGGACAATAATTTGTAGCCTAGAGCATCCGTATAGACATTACTGATAATATCCGGAAGATCGTCGGCCTTATCAACGATGTACGATTTACCTCCGGTCTCCTTGGCAATACGTGACAACATAGCCTTATCGACTGAGCCATCGGCATTTAGGCCAATGGTATAGACGAGAATCCCCTATTTCTTAGCTGTATCGAGATCCTGTTCCAGGTCACGTTGCGAAATATCCTGGGTTCTGTCACTTCCGTTTAAATCGTTCTTCCCATCGGTTAAGAGTACTATGACCGGATTTTCTAACATCTTTAGTCCAACAAGCATCGATACCCCTTCCTTAAGACCGGTTGAACTATCGGTGCTTTGTCCATTCGGCATACCTAACCGATCAATGTAAGATTTAAACTTGTTTTTTTCTCCTTGCCCGTTTATATCGGTTATATCCAGTCGGTCAGTAACCTTATCTGTATATTGCACTAATCCAATCTTACTCCCATTTTGAACCATCAAATCAACGATTAACTTAGCCGCTTCCTGAGACAACCCATTCGGGTCTGATAGCTGTAAACTTTCCGTACGGTCTAGTACAATGACAAGATTAATATTCTTCTTGCCATTATCGTCGGAGTTGCTTTGTGCCGACACAGGACGAAGAGACATAGTTATTAGAAGCATACTCAAGACTAAAAGCGCCGTAATTCTCTTTCCAGCGTTCATGAAATCATTCTCCCCCATTGGAATTTTTCAGAAATAGTAATTTTTATTATCGTCAGAGGTTGTCTAAAAACTCAAGATAATACAGTGTATTTTGTATGATTGTTAATATGAATGATTCGCTTTTTCTCTTCCTTTTTTTAAAGGTGTTGTGTGCATATAAGCTCCAACAAATCCATCTGGATGGCAATCATTAAAGTATTTAGTGACTGTTTAAATTTTTTAAATATTCGGTATACTAACATTTTTTGTATACATATGCTGTAACCAACAGAAGGCTTTTATTCATTTGAGAGGAGTGGGTTTATAATGTTGCTCAAGAATTGCGATGTTTATATATCTAACATTTTCTCAGATTTTGGTTTACGTAACGATCCAAAAGATACTGGAATTTTCGTTTATGAACCGTCAGCGCCTAGGTCCAGAGAGGCAAACATGGTTTTGTTCTACGAAAACATTCAACTTAGGGCAGAAGTGTTAAAAGACGCCTTAAATATAAACTACGAACTTCAATTGAAATTAATGAATTACGGGACTGATTTTGTAAGTTTAGATGCTCCAACCGAAGAAGACTTTACTCAGTTCTTGTTTCATTTCTGCAACGCTAAACAAGGCATTTACGTGGACCGGTTAACATTACCTTCTCATCTTATAAGAAAGGGGATTGGAACTTTCTGTGTCAAATGGCTAATAGATTTTGCTAGTGATTTGGGCTTCAAATACATCGTTCTCGGATCCGTTGCTGAGGCTCGTGCATTCTGGACTAAAATGGGATTTAGGCTCCTTACACCCGAAGAATTACACAACTTCCCCGGTTACCAAGGTCGCTACAGTCGCTAGCGAGAAGTTTCATTTGACTATGAGGGGGAGAGCAAGACCTATTTACCTAAAATCCCGCATTTTTTTATACCTATAAGAAGAAACGCTGTAAATACGGAAAAAAATAAGTGACTTTTCAGAGCCGTGGGGAATTCTGAACGGGGAACAACAGATTACACATGAAAAGAACGATAAGAGAAACCACAGATTAACACAGATTCCACAGATCAAGAAGGATTAAGTATAGAAAAATGGCGAAGATGGGAGTCAATGAAGAAGCGATAATTATCAATTATCTCAACAATGCTACAAGATTAAATCGGCCTTTTACCAACTTTGGCGAATATCAATTTCGTTACAAGCGATTTGTAGTTTAGAGCCAAAATGTATTTATTCTGTGTTAATCTGTGTAATCTGTGGTTGATTAACTGAGTACCTGAATAGTCACGAAAATAATAATTTGCAATTCAGTTTTAGGAATAATTTATACCTACAAAAAACACCAAAATGCCTTTAAAATCAGGGTTTATTAATGTAGATATAATTTTTTACAAGGAATCAAGGTTACTAATTCAACCTTTCCGATTGAAAAAATTCCGAGTCAAATACCCAATAGTTTGCGAAAAGGGGTAATCTTAGTTTAGTATTGAGGTTATTGACCACTGTATTATTTCGATCTTACAAGGAGGCTAAATCATGAAGAGTTTTCTAATTTCCATTCAAGAAAGAGTTTTATTATATGATGGTTCTAAAGGGGTCATGCTCCAAAAGAGAGGTCTAACCGGAAATGAAGCTTCAGAATCCTGGAATTTATTAAAATCAGAGGAAGTAAAAAATCTATATAACGAATACCAACAAGCCGGCTCTGATGTGATTCAAACAAATACGTTTCCGGGCAATAGACTTACCTTAGATAAGCATAGTTTAGGGGATAAAACATATGAACTAAACTTCGCTGGTGTGAAATTAGCGAAAGAAATAGCCGGTGAAAACACATACGTTGCTGCTTCAGTGGGTCCTACCGGTGTGTTTTTAGAACCCTCAGGCAATCTAAGCTTTGATAAAGCCTATAGTATTTTCGAAGAGCCCTTAAAGGCCATCGAAGATGCAGGTGCGGATCTTGTTAACTTTGAAACATTTACAGATTTAAATGAATTGAGGGCAGCTATATTAGCTGCTAAAGAAACTACAAATCTTCCTATTATTGCTTCGGTAACCTTTAATGCCAATAGTCGTACCCTGTTTGGTAATTCAGCAGAGGTATGTGCTATTGTCTGTCAATCCCTAGGTGTTGCTATCGTAGGTGCTAACTGTTCAGGGGGTCCAGATAGTTTGATTGAACCCATTAAGAAAATGTATTCTGTTGCCTCCATTCCTCTTTGTGCAAAGGCAAATGCCGGGATGCCTGAACTAGTGAATGGAGAGGTCATCTATCAACAAAAACCAGAACAATTTAGTTCGTATACCAAAGAATTTGTAGAAAATGGTGTACGACTTATTGGTGGATGTTGTGGAACTACTCCAGAATTTATTCGTGCGATTAAGAAGGACCTTGCTGAAATAGAAACTCCAGAGTTAGAGTTGAACTTTAAGCCAACAATTGCTTCAGCCTTTAATCATCTTGTTCTTAGCCAAGACAAGGACTATTCGGTTAAAAAGCTGTCACAAGATGCTGTTACTACATTAATTAACGGCGACCTTTCTAGCTTAATTCGAGAATTCAAATCCGAGCGCATCGATTACCTTTTATTGGATTTTGGCGATATCAATGTAACGTTTGATGTGAGGAGCTTTGCTAGCCAATTTGGGTTGTTAATCAAAAAACCAGTTATGATTAAATCCGAGTCCACAGAAATTCTCTATAAATTCCTAAGATATTATCCCGGAAGGGCCGGAGTAGTTTTATCAGACGATTCCGAACTATCTCTTTCTCAATTACAACACTACGGTGCATTAATCGTAAATGATGCCTTGGTACCTATCGACGATTCATTCTACACTTGCCTAAAGTATTCCGATTAGAGAAGTCCATTTCATTTAATTTCTTTTATAATCACATTAAGATTCTAGTGTAAATCGAACAACCTTAGTCCGGTTGAATACTGGACTAAGGTTATTGCACAGTAGGTTTTCTAACTCATTACTATGAGATCTATCTTATCCCTCATTACAATGCGCAGGACATCCTGGGGCTGTGCCCTCGTTGAATTCAGCCAATGGGGCTTGCACGGTTGGTGCTCCCGCCATTCCAACGCCTGAAGGAGAGTCTGCTAAAAACGAATTTGCTGTAGCAATTGCCGCAGTTGCAAATTCACATGTTGCTCCACTCAATACGTTTAAATTAGCTGCGAGAAGCTGGGCATAAAGAACTTGATATTGCCCAACAAATGGAGGTGAACTTGGTGCTGGTGGTGTAGGCGTATCGAATGACAGAACATCGCCCGCATTTGTTGTCGTAACAGTAAAACTTGCACCTGTATTATCAATACCTAGTACGATTGAACCACCCGCATCAGTAATCAATGCGTTCGTTATATCTGAATGGTTAGCAAAAAAACCTATTGTATGAGTGCAGGCAGTCGTCACTGGGCATGGTCCTACTTCTGGAGTACCGCAAACAATACCACTTGGTTCTGCTATAGCTACAGCAGAGAACGTCAGCGGAACCTGGACACAAATACTTTGACTAACCGTGAAACTACAGTTCTCTGTGGGCGATGGCGTTCCCGGACATGCCCCAATCATTGGTCTGCCCACGCAAAATGATTGAATTTTTCCAACTACTACATTTGGACTGATCGTTACGTCAGCTTGCACACATACTGTATCATGAACAATTGCTGGGCATTCTACTATTTGATCTTGTTGAGAATTGGAGATGGATTCTCCACAACCGCAAGGATTCGCCATGGAATCACACCTTTCTTATTTTGTAATGCATTATATTCGGGAAAATCTCGATGTGATACAAGCTATTTCTAAAAATATCCTTATTCACTAGGTTTCGGAGATTCTTTAGGTTTATAAGGTTTAAAAAGTTTATGATGTTAGGGATCTTCGCAGGTTCCTTTAATTCATGCGGTTTAGGGGGCTTTGGAGTTTTACATGGTCCAAAATCAGGCGTACAGCACGTGGCTATACCTTGGTCAACATCAACTTCTACATCAAACGCAATTGGAATTTCAACACAAATTAGTTGAGTCACAGTAAACGTGCATTTTCTGGCTGCTGTCTCCGATTTTTCTTCTTTTTCCTTTTCAGAGTCACAACATGGTTGTATATCTGATTCAACACAAGATATTATTGGCTTTCCATGTTTTATAAGTGGTGTAATAGTGACATGCGCTTCCACTTCTAGTAATTGGTGAACGAGTGCTTCACAGTTAGAATGTTCTGACAAGACAATCCCTCCTTTATTCTATTAAATGCAACGGGGCTAGTAAACGTACATGCATTACGACAAAAATTAAAACAAACTTGTCGAGCCAACGGACGGCTTAAAAAAACACATAGAGCCTTCGTCCGGTTGTCCGGTCGTTAGCTCTATGTGTTGGAGCGCCCAAAGTTATATTGTCCGATCATAATCACCAATTCTCCCTGGCAGTTCTTCCCTTCCAAATTGTTGAGTTGTGTATATTTGTTCCCTGAAACTATTCTGTGGACAAGACCTGATGCATCTCTTATCACAAAATGAGCAAGGATCAAAAGCTGTAGGCCCACTCGAAGGATTGCCAATTGGGTCTCGACTTCCATACCAATAATCCAGTTCAGGTTTTTTGTCAGGGTGTGCATACGCAATAACAATGACTGACTTTGCACCTTCTGGCCAATTTACTTCACCGCTTTTTAGATTATCTACCTTTTCTTTATTCACGCCAACACCGTCATAAGCTTGCATCATGGGCGCTACCGTATAGGAAGGTGCTTTTTTCAAGTCTTCAACATTTGCAATTCCAACTAGTGATGCTCCTAAATCTTTTGCCTTTCTCAGGATATTAGAATACAACTCTAACGAACTTGTCTGATCCATAATTTCATTCATCTCCTCCCTGACTTATGCTTTTTCAGAAATTTCTAAGTTTTGAATGTATCTGACTTCCCTAGCGATACCAGGGAGCTAATAGAGCCACTTAGTTTATAAACTAAGTGGCTCTATTAGTGTGTATTTATTTAGCTGTGGCGATTATAACCTTCTTCGTTTTTATTTCATAACTTCTGTACATTACCAATGCAACAATGGAGAAGCACAACGGTCCCGCAATACTCCAAAGGGTCGATGATAGGTCGCCTTGAATGGCTGGTTGGATGATTGTAAAGAAGTTTGCAAATCCAACAGTGAATGTTACAATAATTGTCCAGATTAATGAGGAACGATAACTTTTATAGATTTCAAAGGGCTTGATAATTTCTTCT
>JAJYAS010000664.1 GCA_021779415.1 Bacillota bacterium | reverse complement strand
AGCAATCAAAAATGTAGGCACCGGTTGCTAACCGGTACCTACATTTTTCACTTACTAAGTTCTAACATCCGATTCAAGGCAGTAATTGCATCAGCGGCTATTTTACGATCGACGCTAATCTGATTAACCACCTTTCCTTGATTGAGGTTTTCAAGAACCGCCAGAAGATGAGGTTGGCTAATTCTGCTCATCATAATACACAAGCATACGTTTTCATTGAGACTGACAACCGTTTTGTCTGGATTTTCTTGAGCTAATCGGTGGACTAAATTGATCTCCGTCCCAACTGCCCAGACACTGCCTGCCGGAGCTGCCGAGATCTGCCGAATGATATAGTCTGTAGACCCACTGAGATCTGCCTTCTCAACTACTTCATGACTACATTCCGGGTGGACGATAACCGTGACACCCGGATATTTTTTTCTAACCTCATCCACATGGTGGGTCTTGAACTTCTGATGCACAGAACAGTAACCATTCCAAAGAATCAGTTTCGGAGCTTGCGCGGGAAATTCAACCTCTTCTGGATTTTCTCGTGTCCAGAGCATGATATCTTGATCTTGGAGCCCCCATTTCTGACCGGTATTACGTCCAAGATGTTCATCCGGAAGAAACAGAATGCTTTTTTTCTCACCTAATAATTTCTCGAAAATCTTAGGGGCATTCGAAGAAGTACAGGTCATTCCTCCATTTCGACCACAAAACGCTTTGACCTCAGCACTTGAATTAACATACGTCACCGGAATAATTTCTTGGGAATACTGAGCCTTGAGCAGGTTCCAACACTCTTCCACGTCATCGATTTCCGCCATATCCGCCATCGGGCAGCCCGCTTCAAGATCTGGCAAGATAACCTTTTGCTCGGATGACGTCAGCATATCCGCAGTTTCGGCCATGAAGTGAACACCACAGAACACGATATATTCAGCCTCTTTCTCCTGTGCCGCAAGTTGCGCCAATTTAAGAGAATCTCCTCGGTAATCAGCATACCGGATAACCTCGTCACGCTGGTAGTGGTGTCCTAGAATGACCAACCTTGAGCCTAGATTGCTTTTGATGGCGCGGATCCGTTCATCTCTATCCTTTTCACTCATTAAACTATATTCATCCGGTATGGGTTGTTGACTATTAAACATTTTCTCTCCTCACTATCCTTTGACCAATTGACTAGAACGTTCAATTTAATGATTATGCCTACTCAATTACTCAATAATATTCAAACTCAAGTCCAAAGCTTGCGCCGAATGAGTCAACCAACCCAGTGAAATCAGATCCACTCCTGTCTCCGCTACCCGAACCAAGTTATCTAAGTTGATCCCCCCCGAAGCTTCAGTAAGAACTTCTTTATTGATGAGTTGAACCGCTTCTTTCATTTGATCCGCTGACATGTTATCTAACATAATAATATCCACTGAAGTGCGAAGCGCCTCCTCGACTTGAGCTAAGGTTTCCGTTTCCACTTCAACCTTAACCATGTGACCGACCTTTGCTCGAACTAAACTCACTGCCTCAGTGATCCCTCCAGCCGCTGTAATATGATTATCTTTAATCAGGATCGCATCAAAAAGTCCAAAGCGATGATTATACCCGCCTCCCGTGCGCACAGCATATTTTTCCATCCCTCTTAATCCCGGGGTCGTTTTACGCGTATCAACTAGGTGACACGGAAAATTTTTAACGCTCTCCACGGCCTTATTCGTCCCTGTCGCGATACCCGAAAGGCGTTGCAGGAAATTGAGTGCAACTCTTTCTCCCCCCAACAACGTACGGGTTCTCCCCTCAATCACCGCCACCACTTGCCCGGGAGAAACCTTCGCTCCGTCTGCAATTTTCGTTTGGAAGCTCACCTCCTCATCAAGCAACTTGAACGCACATTTTGCGATATCCATTCCCGCTATAATTCCTGTCGCTTTCGCTGTAATCTCTGCCACCGAACAATGCGTTTCTGAAATAATTGCCTCTGTTGTCAGGTCCTGAAACCCTAGATCCTCATTGAGAGCTTCTCTAACGAGACTCTCATAATATATGGGATTCATGCGGAATGCCTCCTTAAGCTCAAATGTTTTAGTTGCCAGGCCGGATCAACCTCCGGGTAATCTAGGCGATAATGACTACCCCTACTCTCCATACGGTTAAGTGCAGAAGATGTAATCAATTTAGCGACTAAGATCATATTCTGAAGTTCGCCTTCACTCGGGCTAACTTCATTTTCGAGTTGACAGAGTTCTCGATAAGCCTTTTCCAGCCTAGGTTCATCTCGGATAATCCCAACAGAAGACCACATCAGCTTTTGTAGCGTGTCAACTCGTGGATCATTTATGTCCAAAGGCTTTGTCACCTCAGGAATATCAAGCGTCATTGCGTCTTGAGCTGTGCCTTGATCAGGAAAATCAAGGATTCTCAAGGACTTTTCTTTTAAGGATTCCACTAGCGTCTGAGCCACTCGCTTGCCAAAAACTAACCCTTCTAATAGGGAATTACTCGCTAACCGATTCGCACCATGCACACCTGTGTTGGCACACTCACCACAAGCATACAAATCCTGAATATTCGTCCGTCCAAAGCTGTCTGTCCAAATCCCCCCCATTGAGAAATGGGCGGCTGGAGTGATCGGAAGCAAATCCTTCCTCGGGTCAATACCTAGAGATTGGATTCTTGCATAAATATTTGGAAAACGTAGTTCAAAATGACGGCCCAGTGATGAAGCATCAAGATAGATCTGATGCCCTTTTTTCTGCTCTGAGACTATAGCTCGTGTTACAACATCCCGGGGAGCTAAATCAGCCCGCGGATGATAGCTTGGCATAAAGCGCTCTCGTTCTTCGGTTACGAGTACTGCGCCCTCGCCCCGAACCGCTTCGGAAATAAGAAAAAGAGGATTTTCCTCTGTAGCCAAAGCTGTAGGATGAAATTGAACGAATTCAAGATCGCTTAAGACTGCCCCAGCCTTCCAGGCTAGAGCTAAGCCTTCTCCTGTACTGAGCAGGGAATTTGTCGTTCTCCCATAGATCTCACCTATTCCTCCAGTGGCGAGGACAACACTTCGGGCAAGAATCCGTTGAACTCCCTCGAAGTTTCTTACAAGCGCTCCGTAACAGTGACCGTCCTCAACCAGAAGCACTTCAGCTCGGGTTTCTGTCTGAAAATGCACCTTTTGTTCCTGAACCTTTCGAAAAAGAGTTTCCCAGATCGCTGCTCCAGTATCA
>JAJYAS010000663.1 GCA_021779415.1 Bacillota bacterium | reverse complement strand
ATTTGCCGACATGATGTTTCGAAAAGCGAGATTCTTTGAGGAGATGTTTAGTTCTCCCTTTGAGGATTCAGAACAGGATAAAACAAAAGGGTAATAGGTCTCAGCATCTGAGCAGGGAGGAAATCATGCCAATCATCATTATGTTTTTTAAAGATAAGCGCTTTCGAAAGATCATCTCCATGTTTCTGAAATTTGTAGTTCAACTTTGGTGGGTTAATAAGAAAAAGCGATTCCTCACAGAAGAAAACTATCAGAAACAGACCAAAGTCATTTATCGGAAACAGGCCAGAGTATTTACAGAGACAGCTACAGAACTTGGGGGACTTCTTATTAAACTGGGACAATTTTTTAGTTCCAGGGTGGACGTTTTACCTGAGGAATACACAAGTGAACTTTCGAAGTTGCAGGATGCCGTCAAACCTGTTAGGACGGAAGAAATCATTAAGCGGATTGAAGCGGAATATGGCTCTCCTATTAGTGAGGTATATACGAACTTTTCTCAAGAACCTATTGCTTCTGCTTCTCTGGGGCAGGTTCATATCGCAGAGATAAAAGGTCATCATAAAGTAGCAGTTAAGATATTGCGCCCCGGTATTGAGGACATTATCCAAACAGACTTTAATGCGCTCAAATTTATGGTGACCTTCGCAAAGCGATATCCTAAGCTTAGTGCAGCTGTTGATTTGGAGCAGATCTATCATGAGTTTGTTGAAACGACACTCGATGAACTTGATTACGTCAAAGAGGGTCGGCATGCGGATACTTTCCGTGCGAATTTTTCGGAAGACACTAGAGTCAGTGTGCCTGAAATACATTGGGAGTACACGACTCAGCGTGTACTGACCATGGAATATGTCACGGGCTATAAAGTGAACGATTATACGACACTAGAAAGTGTCGGGTTAGATCGGGCACAGATTGCCAACACCATAATTTCCGCTTATGTGCAACAATTACTGACGGATGCATTCTTTCATGCAGATCCTCATCCAGGTAATTTACTCGTTAAAGAAGATGGCACACTCGTTTTCTTAGACTTTGGGATGGTGGGGCGGATTGAAAAAGGCATGCGAGAAGAATTGACGGCCTTCGTCATAGCCTTATTCCAAAAAGATACTGATCAAATGATGAGCGTTTTTGAAAAGCTGGGGTTCCTTCGACCACATGCTGATAAACATACTTTAGCTAAAGGGCTCAAACTAATATTAGCTAACGTCTTTGAGGATCCGAACCTGAATAATGTCAATTCAGAGGAATTCCTTCTGGAATTAAGAGAATTTATGTATTCCCAGCCCTTTCAGATTCCAGCGCGCACCTTATTTTTAGGCAAATCCCTCTTAACGATCGTGGGAATTTGCAGTGGGCTAAACCCTCAACTCGATCTTATAAAGACGCTTCGACCTTATGCAGAGGAGTTGTTGTCAGGGAAGGAAGCGGGAAAAGGCTCACAAGGATTTGCTCAAGGATTCATCCTTAATCAAGCGAAGAAGACTCTCAGCGAGGTCATTACCTTGCCGGAAAAATTGAATCGGCTTATAACTGGGTTAGAACTCGGCGAGATTAAAATTCAGCCGTCCAAGAGTTTTGAGTTAAATCTCCTACAAAACCAGAGGGGGCAAGCAAGCAGAATTGTGCGCGCAATTTTTAGTAGTGGGTTTTTAATCTCAGGAGCGATCTTGCTCCAGGGCCTCTATTTTAAGTTTGGATTGATGCTAATTCTAATTTCAGCGCTGACCTTCGCTACATTTTTGAAACGCGACTCGAATTCTCGGCAAACGAGGATGGGACACAGAAAACCACGTTTCCATCCCTAACCTTGGTTTTCTGTGAATTCACCTTGTGCTTCATTAGAGCACCTATAAAATTTGAGGTTCATAAAATTTAAATAGAAGTACAAAAAGGAGAGGTATTTATGAGTATGGAGAACGTTAAGTTTACCTTCGAAGAAAATGAAGAAGGTTTCACAGTGACACTTAAAGGGGACAAAGAGAAACTTAGAGCGAAGTTGGAGATGTTTGAGGCGTTCTTGAATTTCAAAGAAAAAGCCAAGCAAGCAGGCTTCGAGCATCCGGGCAGTGGCTCCCCCTTTCATGAGTTTATTAAAACAATGCACAAACATCATGTCAATCATGGCGGGGGGCATGGGCATTGTGGTCACCACGGTCACCACGGAGAATACCCTTTCAATCACGGACATTATGGAGAGTCTTCAAAGAATGAGGCTCCAGTGAGTCAAAGCGAGGAAAACAAACAGGCAGAAGAGTGAATAATAGCCAATAAATTAAACAGGGGGGCAGGTTCCTTGTTTCTGATCGTTAGAATCCGAAACATAGTACCTGTCCCCGTGTTTTTTTATATTCCCTAAGAGACAAATTCGATAATTTTTTCATAGGATTTGTCAGCATCTGCATACCCGTTACGAAGCAGTTCATAAAGCTTTTTGGGATCTTTCTCCAATCGTCCGACCTCTAATTCCCTAGAAGGTCTTATGACAACTACCTTGTTTTCTTGCTCAAGCTGCTCAATATAATCCAAGGTTTCATTGTAATTTTTATAGCGATTCATCATTGTTTCTAACAGTAGGGGATAATTTCTATAGGTTCGCTTAAGAAGTCCGGTGAATTTCCCTGGGCTCTTTCTATACCCCCTGTTCCTGGTTAAAACAATAATATTCCTCGTATTGCCATCTTGAATGGATTTATTTATGGGTATGGAATCGGAAATTCCACCATCTAATAGTTCATACCCTTTATATTTCACTATAGGAGATATCATAGGCAGAGAAGCGGATGCCCTTAGAGCCTGGAATTTATCCCCCAAATCTTCCTTGCCAAAATAAACTGGTTTTCCAGTTTTGCAATTGGTAGCGCCAATCAAAAAATCACAAGGAGCTTTATAAAAAGTTTCAAAATCAAAATAGACATGCTGATTAGGAATTTCATCAAAAATAAAATCCATACCAAAATATGATTTGCTCAAGATGAAACTTCTTAAGCTCATGTACCGCCAATCCTTAACGTAACCAATAATGACCTTTTCGTTCCGCCCCGGTTGCTTTGAAATATAGGACACGGCATTACAGGCCCCGGCTGACACGCCTATAACATAATTAAAATACAAATCCTTCTCCATGAAATATTCTAGGACCCCACACGTATAGAGTCCCCTCATACCTCCGCCTTCAAGCACAAGCCCTACGTTTTTCATA
>JAJYAS010000662.1 GCA_021779415.1 Bacillota bacterium | reverse complement strand
TGGTGTTGCTTCCTTATGTGTAGGTGGAGGACCTGCAATGGCCACTGTTATCGAAATGTTATAGTAACACTCTTAAAAGGGGCTACCCAGCCCCTTTTTCATACTGTAGTTGACAGAAAGCATAAACTGACTGGAATTTATTAAAGGGAGGATATTTAGTATGAAAAAGGTAGTTGTTCTAGGCGCTGGGACTATGGGGGCTGGCATAGCACTTGTTGCAGCACAGGCGGGTTTCTTTGCTTCAGGAAACAGTCGAATTTGTCAATAATTTTGTTAAAGCAATAGGGAAGGTTCCCGTTCAAGTTAAAGAATCTCCAGGTTTTATTGTTAACAGAATGCTCGTTCCATTAATTAATGAGGCGACATTTATCTATATGGAGGGCATTGCAACTGCTGAAGATATTGACGCTGCAATGCGTCTCGGAGCAAACCACCCAATTGGACCTCTTGCTTTAGCGGATATGATAGGCTTAGATGTCTGTCTGGCGGTTATGGAAACGTTATATTCTTAATTTTGATGACTTTATCCAATGTATGGTAATATATTGGAGTAGGGAGAGATACAGGTTGAACGAAGCCTTAAAGACGATTATTACTCGAAGGAGTATTCGTAAATACGTTGACCAACCGATAAGCGAGGATCAGGTACAATGGATGTTACGAGCGGCTATGAACGCTCCTTCCGCCGGCAACGAACAGCCGTGGGAGTTTTTAGTGATTACTAATCGGAATAAACTTAAAAGAGTTCCCGAATTTCATCCATATTCCAAAATGCTCGCAGGTGCACCCTTAGCAATTTTGGTCGTTGCAGATCCTGCAAGGGCAAAGTACGAAGGAGAACTGCGACAACTTTGGATTCAAGACTGCTCAGCAGCTACTCAAAATATTCTTCTGGCTGCCCATTCACTTGGATTGGGAGCCGTTTGGCTTGCGGTTTATCCCGACCCTTTAAGGCATAATGGAATGCGAGAACTATTTAATATACCAGAAGGTTGGGTACCGTTTAGCATCATTTCCATAGGCTGTCCTGTGGAACCAAAACAGGCTGTGGACCGCTTCGATGAAACCCGTATTCACAGAGAAATCTGGTGAAACTGTAATATCCTTGGTCTGGAGCTTTGAACAATGATAAAATATTAATGAGCTCTTTGCATATTTTAGTAGGCAAAGAGCTCATTTTAGTAAAATTTAAACAAATTCCATGATCCTTTCATAGGAGTGTTTAGTATCCTCGTATCCCTGGTGAAGCAGTCTGTAAAGCTTTTGGGGATCTTTTTCTAGTCGCCCAACCTCTAATTTGTTGGAAGGTCTAATGACAAGCGCCTTGCCTTCGTCTTCAAGGTGTTCAATATAATCCAAGGTTTCATTGTAATTCTTATAACGGTTTAACATGGTTTCGATTAATTGAGGGTAGTTTTTATAGGTTAGTTTAAGTAGAGCGTTGAATTTTCCGGGACGCTTTCTATAGCCTTTGTTTCTGGTTAAAACAATTATATTCTTGGTATTGCCATCTTGAATGGATTTTTTGATGGGTATGGAATCGGATATTCCACCATCTAATAGCTCATAACCTTTATAGTTGACAATAGGTGATAGCATTGGCAGAGAAGCGGACGCTCTTAAAGCCTGGAATTGAGCACCTAAATCGTCCTTATTCAGATATAGCGGTTTACCAGTTTGGCAATCAGTTGCTCCGACCAAAAAAACACCA
Source organism: Bacillota bacterium (assembly GCA_021779415.1). The sequence goes on along the minus strand of JAJYAS010000662.1, from coordinate 1,500 downwards.
GGCGATTCATAAAAGGTCCTAAAATCAAAAGGAACATGCTGATTGGGAATTTCGTCAAAAATGAAATCCATACCAAAGTATGATTTGCTCAAGATTAAATTTCGTAAACTCATGTACCGCCAATCCTTAACGAACCCAATAATGACCTTTTCATTTCTCCTCTGCTGCCTCGAAATATACGAAGCTGCATTACATGCCCCGGCTGATACTCCTATTACATAATTGAAATATAACTGGTTTTCCATAAAATACTCCAAGACTCCACAGGTATAGAGTCCCCTCATACCTCCGCCTTCGAGCACAAGCCCTACATTTTCCATATGAACACCCCACTATTTTATCCCACTCCGATAAGGCCGGAGAAGTAGGAATCATTAGGCGATCTCAATTATTTTGTAGCCCCAAAACCTAAAACAACTATAGCATGGCAACATTTAACATACAACTATAGGTAACGTTTCTTATTGGCCTTAAAAAGCACCCCGAGGGGTGCTTTTTATCTAATCTATGCCCTGATACTATTATAGACAATAATACTTTCTAGTTATTTTATACCGATTAATTTTGCAAACTCTTCGACATCCTTGACATTCTGAGTTGGGCTATCATCTTTATGCTGATTATAATATTCATCAAATAGTTTGGGATAATCCTTGCGATAAGGAATCTGGCTGACAGCCGGAGTTCCTAATGGGGAGCCTTCAATGGTTACAGGTGATTTAGTTGTATCGGGTATGAAGGCTTGGGTAATATCTCCGGATACCTCATTAAAGTCGGGTAACGTTTTGTCGCCTGCAAGAACTTGTTTCATTCCATCTTGCAGAGAAGGATTAATACTATAAATATAGGCCATAATTTCTTTAATCTGTTCAGACGTCAATCGTCCAATCCAGGGTTGCATTTTGAACGGAGCATATTCCTGATTGCCAATGTCTGTAGGGTCATCATACATAGAGCGCATGACGGCATGCTCAATTTCCTGTTTTAGAATAATTGGATAAAAGACATTGTTGGCGGCTAAGTCTTCACCATCCCAAGCTGGAACGACTAAATCCTTAGAGCCCGGATTTTCAACGCCACCTTTTCCTTCTGGGCCATGACAGGCAAAACATCCCTCTTGAGCAGCAACTTGTTTCCCGGCGGCTATCATCTGTTTTCCATCCTGTTGAAGTGCAACCTGATTAGCCATGTCCATCTTCATAAAGGATCCGGGCGAGTAATTCGTTGCAAAATACCATACACTCCACAACGGAATGACGATATAGAGAACTTTCAAGACCAGAGGAATCCGATTTTGGGCCATTGTTGTTACCTCCTTTTATCTCAATGTTTGCAGGTAGGCGAGTAAATCATCTTGATCCTTGTCACTTAAATAACTAAACGGTGGCATCCAAGTACCTGGATTTAATTGTTCGGGATTTTGAAAGTGCATTTTTTGCCAAGTTATTGAAGGCCAGCGCGTCCACACATGGCTAAGATCCGGTCCTCGTCGATGTTGTT
>JAJYAS010000661.1 GCA_021779415.1 Bacillota bacterium | reverse complement strand
ACGGCTGGTCAATCTAGCTGCTGGAGATGGTCATCCTGCGGAAGTGATGGATATGACGTTTGCGCTTCAAGCACTTTCTCTACAGTATGTGGCTTTGAACTATGACAAACTATCTGCCGAGGTTTACCAAGTCAACACCGAGATTGATGAGAAAGTGGCTATGTTAAAGCTTCAGTCTCTTGGCTTGTCGATTGACACTTTGACCCAGGAACAAGTAGGGTATCTGGCGTCATGGAGTTCTGAAGAGAAGTGTTAAAGCTGATGAGTTGATCCTAAGAGGATAAGTAATAAGTCAGAGTATGACTGAACTTGTGGAATGACAGAACAGAAAACACCGTTTAACGGTGTTTTTTGGAGTTAAGAGCTCAAAACTATATAATTTGAGAGTTAAGTAATTCTCACTTTATGCTAAGTTATAAGCACATCAAGTAAATTCGATTTTATTGTATAGAAGGGAGGCCTTGAGCATGGGAAAGACATTGATCGTAGCTGAGAAACCGTCTCAAGCACGCGAATATGCCACGGCCTTAGGTGTCAGGAGGAGAGGGGACGGGTACCTCGAAAATGAGCAGTATGTGATTACTTGGTGTTACGGTCACCTGTTAGAGTTGGAGCGCCCGGAAGCGTATATGGATCTAAATCGAGTCGGTAAACGTTGGAGTTTGAGACGTTTGCCCGTTCTACCCAGTTTGAATCAGTTTCGGAGGGTGGTCAAATCTGGGGCGACCAAACAGTTTGCGGTAATTCAGCATTGGTTAAAGTCTTTAGACGTCGAAACGGTTATTTGTGGAACGGACGCCGACAGGGAGGGGCAACTGCTCTTTCAGGAAGTTTGGGATGCTGCTCAGTGCAGTAAGCCCTTGTCTCGGCTGTGGATTTCCTCACTGACGGCTGTCGCTATCCGTGAAGGTTTGGAACGCCTTCGTTCCGCAGAATCAGTGGCTGGATTGGCTGCGGCAGGGAACGGCAGAGCTTATGCAGATTGGGACTTTGGCATGAATCTTACCGAAGGATTTACCTCGTTATTTGGCAGCTTTGATGCTGTGCGAAAAAAACCTAATGTCATCTCGATAGGGAGGGTGCAGACTCCAACCCTTGCTTTGATCGTCGAGCGAGAATGGGAGATTGAACGCTTTATTTCTCAGCCTTATTATGAAGTTCGGGCTGAGTTTGCGACACCACAAGGGGACTATCCCGGTAAGTGGTTTGATCCCAGTGAAGAATCGAAACGGATTACAAGTAGCGAAGACGCCGAAGATATCGTAGGGAAAACTAAGGGTAAACCAGGAAAAATTTCGAAAATAGAGCAAAAGGATGTGCAGGAACCGGCTCCGCTTCTATTTGATCTGACTTCCCTGACGATAGCTGCTTCCAAAAAATATGGTTTAAGCGCAGAAAAGGTTCTTCAATTGGCCCAGTCACTCTATGAGAAAAAAGCGATTACCTATCCTCGAACGGATTGCGCTTACTTATCAGAGGATCTTGTGCCGAAGTTGCCAGATCACCTGAAGGCGGTGCGTCATGAGCCATACACCAATTTGGTGGATGAAGCAGGTCTTTTAGGGGTGCCAAAGGGAAAACGCGTGATCAATACGATCACAGCACACCATGCCATCATTCCAACGACCGAGAAGGTTGCCGTTGAGAGGCTTAACTTTGAAGAACAGAAATTATATGATTTGATCGTACGCCGTTTCCTAGCAGTGTGGTTTCCCCCAGCTCGGTATCACCAGACTGACGTGGTCACCCAGGTTGAGGGCGAATCCTTTCGCACTAAAGGAAAGGTTCTGCTGAGTCTAGGATGGAAAAAAGTTTACGGGTCGGATGAAATGGATGAGGGGGTAGTGCGCAAAAGCAAGAAGAAGGATGACAATGAGCAAGCAGACGATGAAAATGCGACACTACCTCCTCTGCGCAAGGGTGAGGATGTACGGACAAAACGTGTTTATAGTGTTGAAAAGACCACCAAACCGCCCAAGCGCTTTACCCAGGGAGATCTTCTTAAAGCCATGGAAGGCGCAGGCAAACAGATTGATGATGAGGTGCTTCGCCAGCAAATAAAAGGGAAAGGGCTGGGCACTGTGGCGACTCGGCCAGCAATCATAGAAAGTCTAATTGATAGAGGATATATCCTCCAGGAACAAAAGGCCCTAAAACCGACGGAAAAAGGAGCCGAACTCATTCGTCTTATCAAGGACCGGCTTCCTCAGGCTCAGCTCTTGATTAGTGCAGAAATGACAGGGCAAATGGAGTTCAACCTTTCTAAAGTGGAAAAAGGGGAACTAACGATAGAACGGTATATGGCAGACGTGGAAGAAGCCATTGGTCGAATAGTTGAGGAACTGCGTTCTTTTGAACAAAAACATGGTAAACTTCCTTTGGCCCTTGCTCCTACTCTACAGCCTAAGGGAGCTGGAAACGGGAAAGTGAATGAGGCGAAACCTGCCCGGAAAAAGCCGAAAAATTATAAAAATTCGTTGCAGACAGATGGAGTGGTAGAAAAAGATACGATAAAGGAAGTTGCTAACAAAGGCCCTGCTGAAGGGTTGGGTACATGTCCTAAGTGTGGTGGAGATGTGATCGAAGGGCAAAAGGGGTTTGGGTGCGCCCGTTGGAGAGAAGGATGTCGCTTTGTAGTCTGGAAAACCCCAATTTGTGGGAAAGTGCTTACTCCGAATCAGATTAAAAGCCTATTAAAGAAAGGAAAAACCCCATTAATTAAGGGGTTTAAATCTAAATCCGGTAAACCGTTCTCGGCCTATTTGGTTTGGGAAGATCAAATCGAAGCGAAATTAAGATTCGAGTTTGAAGAGAAATAAGATAGCAACTCTTGTCTATGATGTAAATATAGTCTATTGAAATTTCTGTAAAAGGGGGAAACAGGATATAATAAAATATGGACTTGCAAAAAGCTAGATATTTATTTCAGATAGGATGGAGATTATCAATGACTATATCATTTGATCAACTGGGACTAGACGAATCTTTAGTGGCTGCACTAAAACAAGAGAGAATCGTTGAACCAACAGCGATCCAAGAACAAACAATTCCTTTAATATTAGAAAACCGAGATATTGTAGGTCAGTCGGAAACGGGGACAGGTAAAACTTTGGCGTATCTACTTCCTATTTTTCAGAAGATTGATACACAAAAGAGAGAAAATCAGGCGATGATTCTCACTCCAACTCATGAACTGGCCATCCAAATTCAAAGAGAAAT
>JAJYAS010000660.1 GCA_021779415.1 Bacillota bacterium | reverse complement strand
CCAAGTACTTCAAGACCATATCCACTCGCACTTTTAACAATTGCCCGAATTACAGCATTAAGCCCCGGACAATCCCCTCCACCTGTGAGCACAGCAATCTTACGCATCTTAACACCCCTTATTTAATCGTACTTTTTTAAGGTTATTATATAGCCCATCCCTGATGATTATTATTTCTTACTCTTCAAATTCTCTACCAACTAAAAACGATTTATCCGCTTTACCTTCCAAATATAAACAAACTTTTGAAGTAATCGAGGTATATTATTGCTATAGTTTAGGAAATCAAGGCCATAACGTTGATGAAAACAAAAACAGGGTGCAAGAATATCCAAACTAGAATCTCCCTGCTCCCTGTCTCTAACTAGATACTCGGGTCATATGCCAATCCATCCTCTACTCAACGCACAAAATCTCATTTATATTCTTCTGCCGAGCCACCAACTGGGCTACTTCGTTCTCGGTAATTCCGAGTGCCATTTCAACCCGTTTTCCCTGAGCCCTTAGGACTTGGCACTGACGAATAATCTCCCCCGCATCGGAACCATAGACCAAGATATCCGCTCCCTCCACAGCGGGTAGTGGGAATTGTTCTAACAAATTCCCTAAGTGGATCGCGAAACCCGTCGCCGGTTGTGGAATCCCGAAATCAGCATATAATGCATCATAACGTCCACCCTCAACCACCGGAAAGCCCATTCCTGGAACATACCCTTCAAAAACAGCCCCAGTATAATACGAAAAGCCGCGCAGTATTCCTAAATCTAACGAAACATTCGCTTGGATTCCAAAATCGTTTAAATACCGATAAATTCGTCTCAAGCTTTCAACCGCCTCGCGAATCGCAGGTTGCTCACTCCAGCCAAGGACTTCATCGAGAATTTCTTCCCCTCCATGTAAATGGGGTAAATGAAGTAAAAGCTCCTGAACCCTTCCGGGCAACCCACTTTGCCGGACTAAACTTTCTACGCCCACCATATCTTTACGCGCTAGCGCTTCTTCCAAGTTAGTTTGAATCCCCTCATCGACCCCCGCCTCCAACATCAACCCAGAGAAAATTCCCATATGCCCCAAGTTAAACTGATAGTTTTTTAAGCCCAAACCCGCAATCGCTTCGACTGCAAGAGCAATCACTTCCGCATCTGCCAGTTCCTGGTCTGAACCCACTAGTTCAACTCCTACTTGACGGAACTCTCTATGTCTAACAGTGGTGTTACGATAGACATCGGCACCATAGCACAAACGGAGAGGGAATTCGGCACCTCGCATACGTGTACTCACGAGACGGGCAATCGGTATGGTCAGTTCAGGACGCATAGCCAGAATGTGCCCATTGCGATCAAAAAATTTGTATAAAGAGTCGTCTTGCTCAACATCTGGTTGTACGCAAGCGGAGAACTCTAGCGTTGGAGTCAACACCTTTTGATAAGACCACTGCCGAAAAAGAGTAAGAATTTGTGTTTCTAAACGTTCCTGTACCGCTACTTCCTCAGGTAGTAAATCGCGCATGCCCATTGGAATGCGTAGCCCTAAATTTGTCCTTAACATGATGTTTCTCCTTCACTGCTGTCAATTTTTTTAATCATTTTGCTCTTCTAAACGCCGCAATATCATTTGGTAACCATCCGCCCCAAAATTCAAGCAACGCTTTACCCGACTGATTGTTGCTGTACTAACTCCAGTCGCCTCTCCTATGGCCGTATAGGTCTCATTTTTCTGCAACATTTTAGCTACTTCTAAACGCTGTGCTAAAGCCTTGATTTCTGCAATCGTCGCAATGTCTTCAAAAAACCGATAACATTCTTCTTTGCTTTTTAGCAACAGAACCGCTTCAAACAAGGCATCCGTTAACGGGTTTTGCAAACGTTCATCGCTCGACATAGGTTTACCTCCTCGAATCATCTCACTGTCTCCCTTTAATCTATTAAAGCGATGCTCTATTGTCAAGCTTTTTATGTCTAAAATTTTCCGCTTGCTTAACTCTCCACTCTTATGTTACAATACGCTACATTAGTCACAGACATTAGCACACAAAATTTCATAAAACTCTTATTCAGAGTAGGTGGAGGGACTGGCCCGATGAAACCCGGCAACCGGCAGTAATGCACGGTGCTAACTCCTGCAGAGAAATCTGGGAGATAAGAGGAAAACCGAATCGTAACTTCGCGGGTTTTCTTCGCGGAGTTTTTTGTTGTGTTTAATGTAGTAATTTCTTATTGAAGGAGGTACGCCCTTGATTCAGATCCAAAACCTAGTAAAAACTTACTCCTCCCGTCAAGGGGACGTTATCGCTATCGATGATGTTTCTCTGCGTATACCTAAGAATTCCATCTTTGGCATTATTGGCTTAAGTGGTGCTGGTAAAAGCACCTTAGTTCGATGTTTGAACCTTCTTGAAAAACCGACAAGCGGTCAAATCATCATTGCCGACCAGGATCTTACTAAACTTTCTGGCAAGGCGCTTCGTCTGGCACGTCAGAAAATCGGAATGATCTTTCAACATTTTTATCTTCTCCAATCTCGAACCGTGACAGAGAACATTGCTTTCCCCCTAGAAATTGCGGGGCTTTCCAAGCAGGAAATCTCAAGGCGGGTTGATGAGCTGCTTCATCTTGTCGGCCTTGAGGACAAAGCCCATGCCTATCCCTCTCAATTAAGCGGTGGTCAAAAACAACGAGTCGGCATTGCACGTGCGCTTGCCACCAAGCCACAGATCCTCTTATGCGATGAGGCCACCTCAGCGCTTGATCCTCAAACCACCCTTTCTATACTAAACCTCTTACGTGATATTAACCAAAAACTTGGTCTGACGATGATCATCATCACGCATGAGATGAAGGTCGTGAAAGAAATTTGCACAGATGTTGCTGTTCTCCATGAAGCCCGAATTGTCGAAAATGGCCCTGTCGAATCCGTGTTCATTCACCCTCAGTCAGAGATCGCTCGACAATTTATCTCGTCTGTTTTCTCGCATGAACTCCCGACAGACCTTCTGAAAGAAATTGCAACTCATCAAAACTCTGAAATTGTACGGATTCAATTCCTAGGTTCACGAACATCCGATCCTATTATCACTGATTTACTGAGAACCTGTAACGTTGGCGCAAATATCCTCTATGGAAATATTGATCACATAAGATCAACGCTGTTTGGTACCCTTACTTTAGAACTTCAAGGAAATTTGGAACAGTTGCAACAGGCCCATGACTACTTGTCGTCC
>JAJYAS010000659.1 GCA_021779415.1 Bacillota bacterium | reverse complement strand
AATTTCATGATGCTGATCAGGATACTTCAAATCCGCCGACCAAACGTATTCGCGCTGATCGATACTTACGCCGAGTCGAGACAACTCTTGGTCCGCTTGACGTTCAAGGTCCACTACAACCTGATTCCAACTTGGGCCTGGCATTTCGCCTAACACTTCAAAGAGACTGCGCAAGAGCTCAATCTGAAAACGAGCGTGGTGCAATCCTTGGGCACAAAAAACGGGCGCTAGTTCAGGAACTACAACTTCTTGAATCCCCACCCCTGCAGCCAAAGCCGTCGCAAACAACGGCAGTGCACCGCCGACAGCGGCCAAGGCGAATAAACGAGGATCATACCCTTTTTTGACGGTCATGAGGTAAACGGCATCCACCATTAAGGAGAGCGCCACCTGATAAATGGCATAGGCTGCTTCGGGGACGGATAAACCTAAAGGGCTGGCAATTTTCGTTTCAATAGCCTCATAGGCTAGTTTCTCATCTAAAGCCATGCGACCGCCCAAAAAACCGGAACTGTCTAATAGACCCATGATTACTGCCGCATCAGTGATGGTGGGATCTTGACCCCCTAGACCATAACAAGCAGGCCCCGGCTTCGCACCGGCAGAATGTGGTCCAACCCGCAACATTCCTCCCTTATCCAACCAAGCGATACTTCCCCCGCCTGCCCCAACCGTATGAATATCTAACATCGGCAGTTGCACAGGGTATCCAGCGATCTCAGCCTGAGGGGTCACTTCCATTGTTCCTTGCCTTATAAGAGAAACATCAAAACTTGTCCCCCCCATATCTGCCACTACCAATTCAGGCATATCCTGGTCACGAGCCAAGGCCCATCCCCCTTTGACCCCTCCGGCCGGACCGGAAAAAAGGCTGTGAACAGCACGCCGACTTGCTTGTTCTAAATCAGTTAAACCACCATTATTCTGAGCAATGGAGATTGGCACTTGCAGTCCGTTATCCCTCAGATGAGACCTCAAGTCCTGCAGATAATTATTTAACACAGGACTTAAGCGTGCATTTAGCACCGTTGTCGTGGTACGTTCGTATTCCCCCAGTTGGGAAGAGAGTTCAGACGAAAGCGTGATAAAAACGTTGGGCAAAAGGCCCTGCAATTGCTCCTTAAACTCTTTTTCATGCTCTGGATTACGACAGGCAAAGAGCAAACAAACCGCAACGGATTCTACCTCTTCTTGTCGCAAGAAATCGGCAATTTCATTTATTTGAGTGCGATCCACGGCTTTGATAGACATCCCCTTATAATCCATGCGTTCTCGTAGGCCAATGCGCAGATACCGTGGTACTAAAACAGGAGGTAAAGCAATGCGAAAATCCCATTGTTCAGCCAAACGTGAACGTCGCAATTCTAATGCATCGCGAAAACCCTCCGTCGTGATCAAGGCTGTTTTCGCACCTTGACCCTGTAACAAAGCGTTGATTCCTACCGTCGTCCCGTGAATGAACTTGTCGGTTTGCCCTAGGAATTCTTGGAGTGATAAACCGAACCCTTGCGCCAAATCCGTCAAGCCTCGCAAAATCGGTTCCAGAGGTTTTTCCAGGCCAGAAGGAACCTTAGTGGTAAAGGAACGTCCCTGCTGATCTCGAACCACAAAGTCTGCGAACGTACCCCCTACATCAACTGCAATTTCATACATTTCTTCATCTCCTTGTAAGTACCACGCCTCGCTTAAAGGCCGAAGGACCCCATAAAACGCAGTATCTTCTGCTGTACTTCAGGTGACATCTCCACAGTGGGTGCAAAACCTGAGAGGGGTTTCGTCGCATCAATACCCATTTTGGCCGTTCGACTTAATTCATCACTTGAAGGATCTAAGGTACAGCCCATACCCATATGCTGAGGTACAATCGTCACACCTCTGTCTGCTTGAAGTCTGGTAGCCATGGCCCAAAGCACCTGGCGTTCATCGAAGACGTCTACATCCTCATCAACAACCACTACCATCTTCAGATTGTGGTCTACCGAAAAGGCTGTAAAGATGGCTTGCTGAGCCTGTCCCTCAGCAATCTTCTTCATGGAAATGTAACAGTGGAACAATCCACAAGCCGAAATGGGAGCATGCACACTTTTGATATTAGGGAGAGTCCTTTTCAGCGCATTGAGGACATCCCCTTCCCGCTGAACAGCAACAATCGTAATGTGCTCTGAACTCATAGCTGGGGTTATATCCTGAAAGAGTGGTTTCGTACGGTACTGAATTGCCTTCACCTTAAAGACATTTTCCGTGCTGCGATAACAAGCATAGTTTGTGAATTCTGCAAAGGGACCTTCAGCTTCTCGCTCTTCCGCGACAATTTCTCCCTCGATGATAACTTCAGCATAAGCAGGAACCGTCAGATCGACCGTTTTGCAGCGGGCGACTTCCAGCGGAGCCCCAAATAATCCCCCCATCGCTGCAAATTTTCCTTGATCATAAGGGATTAAAGCCATTGACCCCATCGAAATATTGGGGTGAATACCGAGCACAATAGTCGCTTCGAGTGATTTGCCCATATCTTCTGAGCGCCGGAAGTACTCCCATAGACGTTGGCGAGAATGGAGGCTAATTCCTAGTTTATCCTTTCCTTTTAACTGCATCCGGTGATATCCTGCAGTATCAGCGCCCGTCACCGGGTCTTTAGAAACAACCAAACCCGCTGTAATGTAGGGTCCCGCGTCAATGGGAAAGTGGGTCAAAATCGGCAATTTATACAAATCAATCTCATCACCTACGAAAACATTCTCCCGGAAGGGAGCGTCTGCCACCTCTACCGGCTCGATACGCTGATTAATTCGCTCAGAAAACTCAGCAGCAAGATCGTTGGGATTAACATCCATAGCCAATGCCAAACGCTCACGAGGAGCTAAAACATTGGTAACAACGGAAATATCATGCCCTTTAATATTGTCGAAAATTGTAAGTGGATAGCGCCGCGCTTTCTCCAATTCCATAATCAAGGTACTAATTTCATACTTTGGGTCAATCTCCTCTTGAATATGGACAACCTCTAAGGGATTTTGTTGCTTGACTCGTTCAATAAATGATCTTAGATCCTGCTCCAACTTCAACGCCTCCTAAAAATAATAACGTTAATATGAAAAAGACAAATCGAGTAGGAGCTGAATAATTATTTTATACAGCGTCCTCTCACACCACCGTACGTACCGTTCGGTATACGGCGGTTCAATAGGAATTAATGTATTAATGAATATCTTTCACTGAC
>JAJYAS010000023.1 GCA_021779415.1 Bacillota bacterium | reverse complement strand
GAAATCATGGACCGGCGAAGAAAAGAAAAAGAGATGGTTGCCCACACTGAGAAGTACAATAACCGATACCCCTTCACCAGCAAGATTATATGCGGCGAATGTGGAACTACTTTCAAAAGACAGAAGCTATTCAAAGGCAAGCCCTACCAAACAGAACAGTGGTGCTGCAGCAAGCATATCCGAAAGCGAACAGCGTGCAGCATGACAGCCATCAAAGAGGATTACATCAAAGCAGCATTCATCATTCTATACAATAAGCTGAAAAGCAACTGTGATTCAATACTAATCCCACTATCAGAAGATTTGAAAAAGCTCCATTACAGTCAAGGATATGAATCGCAGATAAAAAAACTTAACAGCAGAATATCGGAACTAACGGAACAGAGTCATGTACTGAGTAGACTGAGGTCGAAAGGATATCTTGACTCTGTTCTTTTTATAGAGCAAAACAGCCTCATCGTAAAAGAACTTGCGGAATTAAAAGCACAGCGCAGTGCTCTCCTTGATTATACAGATTTTGATGAGCAAATCACTAAGACCCATGAGCTGATCACCATCCTCAAAAAGCAGGAGGTCCGGATGGAGAGCTTCGATGAAACTATCTTCTCTCTGATGGTTGAAAAGATCATTGTGAAATCAAAAGTAACGCTTGCCTTCCACTTAATAAACGGATTGGAGCTTACAGAGCTGATTGGAGAGGAAGTGAGTTAAATGGCGCAAAGGCATATGCCCTTCGGCTATAAAATCATCAACGGAACCGTAACCATCCTACCGGAAAAGGCAGACCTGATCCGAAAAATGTTCAACGAGTATATCGCGGGAATATCCCTTCTGCAAATGGCCAAAGACCTGACTCAACGGGGAATTTCCAATGCTAACGGAAAACCCTCCTGGAATCACGGCTCCATCGGAAAAATCTTAAGCAACTGCAAATATATCGGCAATGATTTCTACCCGGCCATAGTCACAGAGGAAGTATTCAATAACGTAAAAGCATGCAGAGAAGAAAAGAATACGCAACTTAACAGAAATACCAATTACTATGCCAACGGCATCACCAGCACTTACCCCTTCAGCGGCAAGGTAGTCTGCGGCGAATGCGGAAGCGTGTTCCAGCGCTACACCGAGCATCACGATAGAAATAAAAAATGCAACTGGAAATGCAAGCGCTACATTGTTGACAACAGGGTCTGTTGCAAAAGCGGAGTAGTAGATGACCAGCAGCTGGAAGCCGCCTTTATAGAGATCATCAACCGGGTGCTTGAAAAACCGGAGGTGATAGAGAATCGACCGGTAGTCAAGGCAGTACAGGTGAGTACGGAATTTAAAAAGCTTACTCTGCAAATCGCCAGTGCATTACATAAAAGCGACTCGGAACCAGCGGAACTGGCAGAGCTATTATTCAAAAGAGCTGCAGAGCAGTATCGGCTCTCAACAATAGATGACTTCGAGTACCAAACCAAGAAACTGAAAGCGATATTTCAAACCCATAAGCCCGTCACTGCCTTTAATGAAGATTTATTCAAGGCCACCATCAAGAGCATTACGGTGGAAAAGATCGGCCAACTGCGATTCGAGATGGCCAATGGTGTCACTCTAAATACCACCTATACATTACGTGGAAAAGGAGGAATAGATCATGGCAAGAGTGGCAAAAACAGTATCAGTGATCCCTGCTGATCCGATTTATAATTTAAATGAAAAGGCAAAGGAAAAGAAACTGCGAGTAGCGGCCTACTGCCGTGTCAGTACGGAACTGGAAGAACAGCAGTCAAGCTATCAAATACAGGTGGAGCATTATACAAGAGAAATACAGTCAAATCCAAAATGGAAGTTTGCAGGTATCTATGCGGACGAAGGCATCAGCGGAACTAACACCAAAAAACGTACCGATTTTAACCGAATGATAGAAGATTGCATGGCAGGCAAGATTGACATGGTGCTGACCAAATCCGTCAGCCGATTTGCCCGCAATACCGTAGACTGCATTATCTACATCCGGCAACTCAAGGAGAAGAACATCGCCGTATTTTTTGAGAAAGAAAACATCAACACTTTAGATGGTGCTGGCGAGCTTCTAATAACCATCCTGGGCAGTCTGGCCCAGGAAGAAAGCCGCTCCTTAAGCACCAATACAAGATGGGGTGTTGTCCGCCGGTTCGAAAAAGGGCAGGTATACCTGAACCACACTCAATTTCTAGGCTACACCAAAAACCAGGAAGGGGAGCTTGTCATCGTACCGGAAGAAGCAGAAACGGTAAGATTGATATTCAGGCTTTACTTAGAGGGCTGCAGCTTTGCGAAGATCAAGAAGCACCTGGAGGAAAATAGCCTTAAAACAGCTACAGGCAAGGACAAATGGTATGCCAGCACCATAGCAGATATGATTTCCAATGAAAAATATATGGGAGATGCCCTGCTGCAAAAAAGCTATACCACAGATTTTATTAATAAGACAAGAGTCAAAAACACAGGGATTGTTCCCCAATACTATGTGGAAGGAAGCCACGAAGGGATCATCTCCAAGGAATTATGGAACCGAGTGCAGGAAGAAAGAGCTCGTCGGGCCAACATCAGAAAATCCACGGATAAACGTACCAAAACAGACAATGGAAAATACAGCTCAAAATATGCCCTCTCAGACCTCGTCCTATGCGGAGAATGCGGCAAACCATACAGACGGGCAACATGGACGAACTACTCGGAGAAACGAATCGTATGGCGCTGCTACAACAGACAGGAGTACGGGAAAAAATACTGCAAGCATTCACCGACCATCGATGAGCCGCTCTTGCAAGGTGCCATTATGAATGCCATCAACCTGCTGATTGGGGACAAAGAAGATTTTATGGACACCCTCGCCTCCAATCTCCAAATGGTCATGGGCAAGCATGCTAAGGTAATGGATATCCCCGCGATGGACAAACGGCTGGAAGAACTGAAAACAGAAATGCTTGCCTTGGTTGAGAAAAATGCAAAAAGCAGCATCAACAATGTAGACTTTGATGAGGCTTATGAAAAAATCGCTGCGGAACGCAAGCAAATACTCAAAGAGAAAAATGAGTATACAGAACAGCAAGCCTACCATGATTCCTACCGCTACAGGGTCAACGAGATGAAGAAATTCCTCGGTGATGTGAACTGTGCCATGACTGAATTCGATAACGATCTGGTCAGGCGGCTGATACAAAGTGTTAAGGTACTATCCAAAGAAAAGATTATCGTCACCTTTAAATCAGGTCTCGAAATGGAACGGGCTGTGGAAGTGAGAGAAAAGCAGCAGAAGGCTTCATGAAATAGCAGATACAGCATAAAAAACAATCGCACCATCCCCGTAATCAGAGGCAGAATAAGGAAAAAGAACTTCGGGTATGTGCATACTCCCGGGTCAGCCCAGAGTAGGAATGACTAGATTTCCTTTGATACATATGGGGGGGTATAGCTCACCGAGGAAAGCACTAATGGCATTCTGAAAAATTAGTCAAGTAAAAGACTTTCAACAAGTTTTACCAGAATCTATGATATAATTATGTCAATAATGAAGGGAAGTTGAGATAAAACACCACAAACTAAGGGGGATAATAATATGAAGAGACCAATAATTTTGGATAATGCAGTCGAGAGAACTGGTGGTGCTAGTAAGCTCTTTGAATATGATTATTCAAAGGATATGAATGTAGCTAAAAAGGGTGGTCAAACCACACTTTTTATTGATATGGGTAGAAATTCTACTGAATTGGTCACAAATACAAGAGTCGCGCGTGAGCGTGATGACGAGGGTTATAACTTATTAGAATTAACTACGCTGACAAAAGTTGAGCGTGAGAGTGATGACGAGAGGTTTAATTTATTAGAATTGTCTACAAAGACAGATGCTGTGCGTGAGCGTGATGATGAGGGATTCAGTTTATTCGAATTGTTGACTAAAACAGGAATCGACAGAGAAAAAGATGATGACGAGATGTCCTGTGCTGAACTTGAAACTAAAACATTTGTGGAAAGAGAACGTGACGATGAAGAGAATATTAGTTTTAACTAGTAAGGACGATATAACGGTAGACTTTATTATAAAAGAGCTACAAGAGAGGAAAACCCCTTATTACCGTCTGAATACAGAAGATATTCCAGACAAAATTAGTGTGAAATTTGATATAAATAGCCATGTGTTTGAATTAATGGATAAAATTAAGAATGTTAATATTGATCTCCTTGACTTTGATTCGGTATATTATAGAAGGCCATTGCTTAATGAATTTAACTATATAGAAGGAAGTAATAATCAAGAACTTAATTATCTTAAAAGTGAGATTGCTTATATACTTGAAGGAATATATAAAGTATTAAGAAATAAATACTGGTTAAATAATGTTTATAGAATTCGGGAAGCTGAAAATAAAATCTATCAGCTTCAACTTGCACAAGAGGTGGGTTTCAAAATTCCAGTATCAGTCATATCAAATCAAAGTGAGCAAATAAAAGAAGTCAAAGAAGCTTGTGATAATGACTGCATAATTAAGCCGATCAAAAGCGGAAATATGAAAGATATTAATTGTCCAAAGGCTATATTTACGTCTAAATTAAAGATTGAACAATCTGATGTAGAGCGAATTGAATCATTTCCAATATTTATCCAAAATAATATACACAAACAGTTTGATTTAAGAATTACTGTAATTGGTAATGAGGTATATACAGCTCAAATTCACTCTCAAAATCATAAAGACTCAGAGGTCGATTGGAGAAGTGGGCTGCAAATTCTTGAACATAGAAATCATGAATTGCCAGATAAAATCAGAATGATGTGTATAAACTTAACTCAAAAAATGAGCTTGAATTATTCTGCAATCGATATGATCTTGGATGAGCAAGGAGAGTATGTATTCTTGGAAATTAATCCTAATGGGCAATGGGCATGGATAGAAAAAAGACTAGGATTTCCCCTCAGTAAGAAAATAGTAGATATGCTTATTGAGGGGGGGAGATAAAATGTGGGGTAGTATTAAGAATTTGATACTTGATTTCCGGGAAACAATATGGCCACTGCTTGACCCAATTGAAGAGAGGCCTCCAAGACTAATAAGCGAAACAGATTGTGAGTGGAATGAAAATGAAACTGATTTGATGCTCGAATATGTTGAAAAGTATCAAGAAAGTGAAGAGAAACGAAACAGAGATGTAGAGTCAAAGTCGACAATATTCATAGCGACTTTTGGTGTTGCTACCACAGTATTAATAAGTCTAATCAAAGATATGATTTTGGATAGTGCAGAATCACATACTCTTATCAAACTATTTCTCATATGTATGATGACTCTGTCTATTATATATATGTGTAGGGCGATTTGGTTCTCAATTAAAGTTCTTGAAAGAAGAACTTATTATGTTATGGGTTTTCCAAATTTCATGTTAAATGATTGTGCTGGGAAGAAAAAACAATTGGTACTAGAGCATTATAACAATACAAAGAAAAATCAAGATACAATCAATATCAAAGTTGATTATATGACTATGGCTCAGGAATATTTCAAAAGAGCAATTGTCGTGGTTGCGCTTTTCAGTGGAGTAGTATTTTCGAACTATATTTTGGGATATGGAACGGTCATTAAAGACATCTTAACGGCATTCGAATCACTAAATATTAATCAGATTACTCTAATTGGGTTTTCTGTAGGGTTGTTTATATTGTTTGTTTTGGTGGTCATTCTATTTCATAAAATAATGAAGCTTGAAAGAGTCCCCAGGTCGAACTGAATTGACATCCAAATTATTCGTATTATGCGCCATTTTGTCGCTATTCCTTTATAAACAATGTAGAGGGGATTTTTAAATAGAGTCTTGATTATCATTTACCCATCAGATTGTGTAAAAACTGTAATTTCCTGTTTTAGCATTTAGCAATATTATTTGTAATTAAGTATAAAGGAAGTAAGGAAATTATGTTAAATGAAATATCCTTATTCAAGGTCTCAAAGAATATTTTTCCAACGGAGCTACTAGGAGTTTTTAAAATTTCGAATTCTTATATTACTGAGAAGGGAATCAAATTCACTGCTCAACTACCCAAAGAAATTGAGATCCTTTTTATTCAGGGGCAAATAACGGCTTCATCGGAGCAAGTACCACCTATCTTCGGTCATGTTTTTATTGAGGCAAAATCTTTTCAAAATTCCTATAATATCGAATGGACATGGGGCTTATTAGCTCAAGATATTGCAGCAATAGAGGCATATAGACAAGATAGAGAACTTCAAGTATCCTTTAGCCTTAATGGTGTTTATGAGAATGCAGGAGGAGTATCCTCGTTTTATGGAAGTAGCTTAACCACTATTGCTTTATCTGAATGGTATAAGGTTCTGGACAAGTATACGATTGCATATAACGCGGCCATACAAGTTCCACCAAGTTTATTTAATGATCATTCGTGGTTAATTGCTACTGAAAAATTGAAAAATGTTAATCATCTGTTGTGGCGGGGTGAGACAAGACAAGCACTCAAAGAATGTTTATCTTTAATTGAAGGTTATGTTACAAATCCTTATGATAGAAATAATTGGGATAAATGTATTGACGAGGGTGAATTTTCTCAACGAAGGGTTGGCTTAATATCTCTATTTTCTGGGATAAGTACCTTTTTAAATAAAGTTGGTCATCATAGAAGTAAAGATGAACGCGATGTAAGTGATCAATTAATCTTTATGCCATTGGATCATTATGAAGCTGAAATTATGCAGCTAATGACACAATTAGTAGTTGTATACTTAGAACGTTTAAAAGCATCCGGAACATTAAAGGTTGATTCTAAATAACCAATAATTACCCCTAACCCTTAGTTGCAGTTCCCTTGTTTGGGGTAGATCTAGTTTTAATACGTACCTGCTTTCCATTACGTCATAGAAACATAGTTACTCCAAAACGCTTAAGGAGAATTACATGAATTGTAAAATAAAAGAGATCACAAGATATTTCAGAAGTGCTATTGCAGCCCAAGCTAATATGGGGATTGATTTTAAGGTTGACAATTATTATATACTTGACCCTGAAGAATTAGTACGTGGAAAAGTTAATCCGACCCTTTGTAAAGATATCTTTACAGATATAAACAAAAGTACCTTTGATGATGAGAATGAATTAAAGAAAAAATCTCTCATCAATGTCATTATTTGCGCTAAAACGATAAAAACAATCTTTGATGCAAATGAAAAAATACAGGATGAAATTGAGGAATTGACTGGGGTGTTTTATATCCCGGCAATTCTTAACATTGAAGGTATGCTGTCCTTTGATGACGGTGATAAAAAACTTCCCTGGTTTCCAAGAGAATACTTGCTTCCTATGGTTGAACCTAAATTAGCAATAGGGGATGCCAAGTCAGTTGATAATTTTATGAGCAATCATATAGACCAAATTGAGAAGATCAAATCTTGGTCTGATTATACTGCATTTTTCAAAGAACTCTATGCGTCTGTTGCGGAATCTGAATTTGAGAAAAACACAATCCGGAATATGGATAGTAAAGAACCTTTCTTTGAGCTGGAAAACAATGTGTACGTTTTCATAGATAAAACTGTTTATTCGACTTATCATATTATGAATTTGTACAATCAACTACTGGAAGATGATCAAGCGAAAGCACTTTATGACAATTTCCTATCGACGCAAATAACAGGTACAAGTCGGCTAGTAGAAAACAATTTGTCAAAGATGCAAGCGCACTGTGGCCAAATGAGTGGAGAACATCCTTTGTCTCCATCTCAAAGGGAAGCTGTCAATCATTTTAACTGCATGAATGAAGGTGAGATTTTAGCAGTAAATGGTCCTCCTGGCACCGGCAAAACCACCTTGCTGCAGTCCATCGTTGCGGACATGTATGTTAAAAGAGCGATGAAAAAGGAGAAGGCTCCCCTTATTGTGGCTTCTTCAACCAACAATCAAGCCGTAACAAATATCATTGCCTCTTTCGGTAATATCAAAAAAATGGGGATATCCAATCTGGAAGAAAGATGGATAGAGGGGGTAAATAGTTTTGCTGCCTATTTCCCGTCTGTAACAAAGATGAAAGAAGCAAAAAATAAAGGATATCAATATACCAATCAAAGGGGTGAATTTTTTGTTTCTGATGTTGAAGATAAAGAGAATATCGAAAAGTCAAAGGCGAAGCTGATAATAAACTGTAATAAATATTTTGAAAGCGAATACAAAGACATAAATGCTTGTCAGATCAAACTACATGAAGAATTATTCTTTTTCGAAAAAAGTAAAAACACTTTGCTCTCATTGGCTCAGGAAGTTGCCGGATTTGATTTGAATGGAGAACCCATAGACAAATACATCAGTATTTTAAAAGAGCAAATTAAGGACAGGCAAGTAGCAATTTCTAACATTCGCCAGAGAGTTCATGATTGGGAAAACTGTTATAAAAAGATTCCATTTTTCTATAAACTGTTAAAGTTTATAAATATTTTTTCTAGAAAGATACAAACGGAATTCAGATTGCTTATAAACGACGAAGAGCAGAGCTTTTTAAGTGAATATATGAGCTTTGACGAGATCAAAGAAAAGTATAGCCAGCAATATGCCGAGTACAGCAAAACACTTTCTGACCTTAAAAAGAAAAGAGATGCGGTTGAAAAACTGAAAAGCCGATATGATAACGAGTTGGACCAGTTAAAACAACACAACATAGCTTTACATGAAAATGAAAAAGAGGATGTAAAATACAAGCTTGATATTGACTATATTAATGGCTTATTGGATAGAAAGATTAGATATATAGAGTTTTGGCTGGCGGTACATTATTTTGAGTGTAGATGGGTCAGTGGAGAGGATGAGCTATCGGAAAAGCAAAAGGGCAGAAACTATAAGAATATTTTAGACATGTTTTATAATAGGCTTAGTATGATAACACCATGTTTAGTTATGACATTTTACATGCTTCCTAAACAGTTCCTCGCATATGGCGATCAAAAAAGTTTCTTTCTATACAATTATGTTGATTTGCTCATTGTAGATGAAGCGGGGCAAGTATCTCCAGAAATTGCTGCTGGGGGATTTTCTCTCGCTAAAAAGTCTGTTGTTGTTGGAGATATTTATCAGATTGAGCCGGTATGGACTGTGAATCGGGCACTTGATAAAGCGTTGGCACTGTCAAATGGGGCGATACAAACTCTAAGTGAATTCGAATTGCTTGAACAAACTGGGTTAAACAGCTCCTGCTCCAGCGTAATGAAAGTTGCAGCAAAGTGCTGTAAATATGAAAAATTTAATGAAAAAGGTTTGTTCCTAAGTGAGCATCGCCGCTGCTATAATGAAATTATTGACTACTGCAATAAGCTGATATACAAAGGAAATCTTCAGCCGATGAGAGGAAAAGGAGAACAAGATGAAATGCTTGCAATAAAGCAATGGTCACAAATGGGTTTCAAGCAAGTTGATTCTGAGTATTCTAGCAGTAAAGGCAGCAGTAGAATAAATCTCTTAGAAGCTGAACAGATCGTAGAATGGTTGAAAAATAATTATAAAATCATATTAAAAGCCTATCCCGAAGATGCAAAAGAAAATTTAGTTGGTATCATTACCCCATTTAAAGCACAAGTCAATTGTATATATGCAGAACTAAAAAAACAAATGCCAGGTTATTATTCTAAGATTAGTGTTGGAACGGTACATACTTTTCAAGGGGCAGAAAGAAAAATTATCATATTATCAACAGTTTATGGAAAACAAGATGGATGTTTCTTTATTGATAAAAACAAGAGTTTGATGAATGTTGCTGTCTCCCGCGCCAAGGATAATTTTTTCGTGTTTGGAGATATCAATTGTTTGAAAGATACCCAAAGCTGTGCGAGCGGACTGCTAAAGAAATGTATCAGTTCAAATGCTATGTAATTATGAACAATCTTTCATTGGCGTCTGATTAAAATTAAAGGCTAATAGCGATAAATATGTGCATTAACAAAGATTAAAACAAGGTTTTAGGATAAATAATTATCCGAATTGTAGCCACAAGGCACGTGGAGACTGTTAGTTGTCTGGTAAAGAAGAACATCTGAAAGCCGCACCACAAGCGGGTTTCAGGGTTTAGGCATGTGCGTGTTAGGGTACGAGATGTGGTTTTGAGGGAAATTGATGTACAGAGGAACATGTTTTTAAACAATATTTAGGGAATATGTTTTTGAGTGTATGGATACCCTTGGGACTATGAAATGTAATTATTGCCAATGACTGTGTTAATTTGTGGTACTGTTGGTTGCCTTAATATTAAATACTTTAAACCTGCTCGTGAAGCAGGTTTTTATAAATTACGTTTTTGTGTGGATGGCTGGGGCGGTGTGGGGAACATTCAATTACTATAGCGGACGATTCAGACGTAAATGAATCACCAAATAACTGTAAATTGAATACTTTTTACATATAATCGGTGAACATATATGGGGTGGTATTGGTGTATTTCACGGACGATTGCCACGTTGAAATTTTTCTTCGACTGGTGGCAAATAACTGCAAAGAGCAACATACTGACTATTGGGCGGCCTATTACTTACTGACGTGCAAGCACGATATTAGAGTTAAGACGCTAGAACACATTGGCCGGTTCATCGACTGGATAGGCCTACTTAATGAGGATTTTTCAGAGGAATATCAGCAATTCGTGCAATTCGCATTTATTATATTCAGCAATCCTGCCGATGAATTACCGGAACTAGTTGGTGGTATACATAACGAATACCATGAAGTCATGATACAGGCAGTCAAGATCCGAAAAAACGGTATGCATCCGGTGCCTGTTAAGTGATGATTATCGATGTAACTTCGGAGGACATATTTTTAGAATATCTCTTTCTTTAGGTACGATATCAGGCGTATGAGAACGTGGGCCATTTCTTAATGATGGGTGGCTGCAGAGTAAATGTAAGTCGAAAGAAACTATAACGTTGAGGGGCGTAAAGCCTTCCTTTTTTTGTCCTTTTCCTTTCGCTATTTAGGATTAGGAAAGAAAATAAAACAAAACACCAATTTGATTATGCTAGTTTTTTTAGGAGAATCCCAAGTTTGGCGTAAAATTCTTCCATCACTAGACGTATCAAGGGATTCGGGGTTTTTCCCAATGTAATTTAGGGACTACACCAGATTCTTAGACTTATTTAAGCCCTTTATATACCATTTGGATTCACATACGTATTCTCATTCTAACACCTGCGTCAGTTGCCTTTGTTCGTTATCCAACTCCGTTATTTTAAAGACTTTTTGGTTAGTTCCATTAGCTCCTATACTGTTCAATTGACATCTACCCAACATCCTAGGGCGAAATTGCTTTTTTTGCATTGCTTAGATGACACGGGCGATCCTGCAACGGTAATCCAGAAGTTTTTCGGTTGGCTCAAAGATTAGGTTTACAGTGACCATTGACATAGGAAACCCAGACCATTTGTTGGACGCCATCAAAACAAGTAAATTACCATAAAGAACGGCCACAGCTAAAATTATAAAACATGGCACCTGTGGATTTTCGCCATAAGTGCCGTGCATAGGGTTAATGAATTAGAAAACAATTGGCTATAAACTCTGAGTACCTTATTCATCCATAAGATATTTTACCTCTAGGACAGGGTATTTTAACAAAAATGTTAAAAAGCCGTTAACTTCATGTAATTCTCTTAAGCTAGAATCAGTTTGTTAATCGAAAATGGGGGGACTACAATGAGGAAAAAGGAACTATTGATATTTATTGTTATTGCTCTATTTGTTACAGGTCTGTACTTATCAAAAGTATTTGCGGCACCCCGTCCTTGGCAGCCAACCCCTACTGCTAGCCCGTACCAAGCCCAACCTAATTCTTTTCCCGCATCTATTCCGAATGATTCAAGGCAACCAGCTAACCCTGATGCGGGTGGATCATGGTACAGTCCGATGAATCCTAACTATCAGCCTAAATACGATTGGTATAATGGTCCTCGTAACGATGGTTGGAATAATGCATATAGGGATTGGTGGTGTTGGTAAATTGGTATAATAAAATGGAGCTTTAAAATACATTTTTCCAACAAGCAAAGAATTGATGGGGGAAGATACATTGAACAATAAGGTTCTGATAGCAGACGATGACGATCGGATTAGGGAAATTGTACGCCTCTACCTTGAAGCGGAAGGTTTTGAAGTGTACCAGGCAGAGGATGGAAACAAAGCGTTGGAGATGGTTCGGAAAGATAATCCAGATCTTGTCATCCTCGATTTAATGATGCCCGGATTAGATGGCTGGACGGTCTGCAAAATATTGAGAAAGGAAACCAAAATTCCTATTATTATGCTAACAGCCAAAGGGGAAGAGAATGATCGGGTGTTAGGGTTTGATTTAGGGGCTGATGATTACGTAGTAAAACCGTTTAGCCCGCGTGAACTCAGTGCCCGAGTTAAAGCAGTTCTGCGAAGGTTGGAAGGGGACCAAAGTAAGGAACATATCCTTTCCTATCCTGGTTTAAAAATCAATCAGATGACCCGGGAAGTCGAGGTTAATGGAATAAATGTAAAACTAACGGCTAAAGAATTTGACCTGTTGCTATGCTTAGCAAAAAACCCCGGGCGAATCTACAGCAGAGACCAGTTACTCAACATGGTCTGGGAGTACGATTACTGCGGAGATTCCCGCACTGTTGACACCCACGTCAATCGTTTAAGGTCTAAGTTCGAAAGTCAGGTGGGTTACAGTGATTTCATTCAAACCGCTAGAGGGGTGGGTTACAAATTCGAACTAAATGGTCATTAAGAAAGAGCTTAATAATTAAGCTTTGGCTGGCAATAGTACTTTTGGTACTCGGAGTTTTTCTGTTTTCCGTAGTGATACAAGCTCAGCAGATCACATCTCTGGTTTATAACCAACAAGCACGTTTTTTCATATATGAAGCGGAAGAAGTCGTAACAATTTTCAACATGTACGAAAACACTGAGAGATTGGTTATCAACGAAAGATTGGATATCTTAACTAAATTCTTAAGTGCTAATATTGCTATCACGGATAGAGCTGGAAACATTCTGTACGGTCAAACGGCCAATGTTCAATCGCAGAGTAAAATACTCTTGGAGCCGGGTTTTAAAGAGAGAGTCCTCAGCGGTAACAATGTTGTTTTCTCCGGCAAGATCGCGGGGGTCAATGAAGAGATGTTTCTTGTGGCTGTTCCTTTAAAAAGGGATAACCAGATCATTGGCTCGGTAGTGATCAGCAGCCCATTAGCAGGCCTGAAACAGCATGTTCACAGCATTTTGGGAATTGCACTTATAGGAGCGTTGATAGGGATCGTTTTAGCAACCGTGTTAAGTATGCTTGTATCCCGAAAGCTGATCCGGCCCCTCATTAAAATGGAAGAAACAGCACGCCATATTGCAGAAGGTGAGTTCGGTAGGCAAATTGAGGTTTCCTCGGAAGATGAAGTGGGACGTCTTGCCCTCTCGTTTAACCGCATGTCTACTCAGCTTAAAGAAAAAATCGAGGCTATCGAGAGACTTGACCGTTTAAGGCAGGAACTACTTTCTGATGTTTCACATGAGTTGCGC
>JAJYAS010000658.1 GCA_021779415.1 Bacillota bacterium | reverse complement strand
AATCGCGCACGCGATGAACTTTCTGCAACCTTAGGCCGTGAGGCAACGATCGGGGAAATTGCCACCAATATTGGGGTTGAGCGGGATGAGATCGTCGCCGCACTAGAGGCCATCCAAAACCCTACCTCTATTTATGATACTCTTTATCAAGACGACTCCGATCCCATCTACGTTCTCGATCAACTCACAGAAGAAAAGACACTTGATCCCAGCTGGTTCGAAAAGATTGCCCTCAACGAAGTCCTCGATAAATTACCCGAACGAGAGAAGCGTGTCCTCTTAATGCGTTTCTACGAAGATAAGACACAGAGTCAAATCGCCAGTCTTCTTCATTTATCACAGGTCCAGATTTCTCGCATCGAGCGAGCTGCTCTTCTTAGGATCCGTGAATTGTCTCAGATTAATGATCGCTCTGATTTATTCGATGCGGGCTCTGACTCCGACTGAACCAGCGCCGAAAAATTTAGCCTCCTAGTAACCAAAAACGCCCTTTAGGGTACGTGTCATTTGTTCAACCAAACCAGCCCGAGCCACAGGGTGATCCGCCACCAAATTAACGCTTGCTTGCAGTTGGTCATTGCGATAAAGGAGGATTTCCCCTAACTTTTGTCCTTTTTGAATTGGAGCACTGATTTCGGGGTTAAGTTTTGTCTCTACCCACAAATTCTTATCCTTCCCTTTTTCTACGGTTGCACCCAAGATTTTTTCAGTAATCGCGTTAACCTCATTTTCCGATCCTTTGCGGACCTTGACCACACCCTGCCTTTGTTCAGCGGGAGCAAACTGTTTAAACTCATATTTTGCAAATCCATAGTTATAGATTTTCATCGATTCCGCAAAATGTCCTCTAACTTGGGGAACCCCCATGACGACACAAATCAACCTTAAACCATTTCTCTCCACCGTCGAGGCCAAGCAATACTTAGCTTCATTCGTCCACCCTGTTTTGAAGCCATCCGCCCCAGGGTACCACCATAATAATTTGTTCGTATTCCAAAGCTTAAATTTCCCATCACGCAAGTCATACTCTTTCATGCTGGTCAACTTCCGAACTAAGGGATATTTTAGTGCTTCTTTAGCAATTAACGCTAGATCAAACGCGCTCGTATAATGCCCCTCTGCAGGAAGACCATAAGCATTAACAAAGTGCGTGTTTTTCAAACCTAAGTCTTGGGCCTTACGATTCATTTCTTCCACAAAGGCTTCATGGGTCCCGTCAATATGTTCCGCCACGGCAACACAGCCATCATTGGCTGATCCCACAGCAATAGCTATTAACATCTGCTCTAAGGTGAAGGTTTCTCCCGGTTCAAGGTAAATTTGGGACCCACCCAGTTTGCTGGCATTATCGCTAGCCGTCACTTTGTCCGTCAATTTAACCTTTCCGGAAGCCACTGCATCCGCTGCCACCAGTAAGGTCATGAGTTTCGTGACGCTTGCCGGTGGTAATTCTTTATGTGATTCTTTTTCATAGAGAATTTGACCAGAAGCCGCATCCATAAGAATAGCACTTGTAGCTTCAGTCTCGATCTCAACTCCTAGCGCTGATTGGACGTTAGCAAAGCCTATGTTTCCGAGCGTGAGTAGTAGGCCAAGAACGATCGCTAAACTTTTTCGCATTTCGAACCCTCCTCCTTTATGTGTGATGTTATTATTCCCGAAAATGAAAATTATATTGAAGACAAAGAAGATAGCAAAAAAAGTCTTTGAGGGCCGTATTAAACGACCACTCAAAGACTTTTTAACTCAAGTATCAATAATTTGAAGTCAACGAAACTTCGTGAGTCTTATTTTGCTGCAACAGTCGGAACCAACCCGTTGGAGATGGAAGAATACGTCTGCCAGAGCTTCCGAATTGAATCCACAACAATGATTGTTGCTAAAACGATCATCAGTGCAGCGAGCACAGCGGGAACCGTTTGATGTTTCGGGATGTAGGTATTGACAATCGTCAAATATCCCGCGGCAGATGATGTAACTCCCATGAAGAGCATCGGAAGGAACGTAGTCAGTGTATAACTTATCTTCTTAGTACGACGGAGAACCATGTTTGAACCGATCGCCAAGGCCAATGTCGCCAACAATTGGTTGGACACCCCGAAGATTGGCCAAATTGTAGCAATGTCTCCACCAAAGAGAAGATATCCCCAAGCAAAGGAAACTATGGCACTCAACAGAACCGACAAGACAAGGGACTTAGAATTTTTCAATGGTTTAAACACCATGCCAAGAAAATCCTGGGTAATATAACGGGCCACACGAGTTCCAGCATCAATGGTCGTCAAAATAAAGAGCGCTTCAAACATAATCGCGAATTGATACCAGTAGGCCATTAAACCTTTCAGGCCAGGAATACTTGAGAAGATATGGGCCATACCCACAGCTAAGCTTACTGCACCACCGGGACGACCTGCAACATTCTCTCCGACCATTTGGGAAAGTATGGGTAAGTCTTTGACTTGCATTCCCAAATGAGCAAAGACAGCCGGTGCTGTGTTGATGGCAAAATAATCTCCAGGAGCCAATACTGTAGCGGCTATAAGAGCCATCATCGCTACGAAGGCTTCCATAATCATCCCGCCATACCCAATCAGTTTGATATCTCCTTCGTCTTTTAACATTTTAGACGTCGTTCCAGAAGCAATCAGAGCATGGAACCCGGAAACTGCACCACAGGCAATGGTAATAAACAGGAATGGCCAAACTTTACCATTAATGATGGGGCCACCACCATTAACAAATTGAGTAACGGCAGGCATCTGAAGTTGCGGGTGAACAAAAACGATCCCTAGCGCTAACGCCGCAATGGTTCCAATTTTCATATAGGAACTGAGGTAATCGCGAGGGGCCAAAAGCAACCAAACAGGAAGGGCTGCAGCAATAAATCCATAGACTGGAAGAATAATTTCCAGTGTTTTAACATCATAGAAGAATAAAGACGCTAAAGGAGAATTCTTAATAACCGGTCCCAAAGCCACCGCGAGAAGGATCAATCCAACGCCAATGACTGATGCCTCTCCCAACTTACCTGGACGTAGTTTACGCATATAAATACCGATGAAAATGGCAATTGGAATTGTCATAGAAATTGTGAAGACACCCCAAGAATTCTTATATAGTGCATTAACGATAACCATGGCAAGACCAGCCATCGTGATCGTAATAATGAAGAGGATGGCAATCCCAGTAATAAAACCAGTGACCGGTCCAACCTCATCTTTGG
>JAJYAS010000657.1 GCA_021779415.1 Bacillota bacterium | reverse complement strand
TAAAGAAAGAGCAGATTTATTGCAAATGCAGGAACAACTGCGTGAGTTAGAAGAGAAGATGGCTCTCACGCCAAGTGAGAAAGTCATGGAACAATATGCTGCTTTGACTGAGTTATTTGAACGTCAGGGAGGATATGCCTTAGAGGCCTTGGTTCGGAGAATTTTAGCGGGATTGGGCCTAGAAGCGGAGATGAATTCCCTAGTCACTACCTTGAGCGGGGGACAAAAGACTCGGCTCGCCCTATGCAAGCTCTTACTTCGAGCCCCCGAACTCCTGATTCTGGATGAGCCCACGAATCATTTAGATGTTGCAGCCCTAGAGTGGCTCGAGGGGTATTTGCGAGATTATCCAGGAGCATTGCTTATTGTTTCGCACGATCGATACTTTTTGGATCGCACTGTGACTCGTGTTTTTTGCCTGGAAAATGGAGGGCTAAAAGGGTATACAGGGAATTATTCCGAATACGAACTTCTGCGTGTCATAGAAGGCAAAACTATTGGCCGTGAAGCAGAACGGCTCGAGAAAAAAATTGCCAAACTTGAGGAATATGTCCGAAGGAATAAGGCAGGAGTCAATTCGAAACAGGCCCGTGGTAGGGAGAGCCAGTTACAAAAGCTAAAGCCGATCCAGGTCACCAAGGTAGACCATGGACTTTCGATTTCCTTGGGTAGTGGTGGCCGAAGTGGGGACCGCGTTCTTTTGATTGAGGATCTTTCTATTACCTTCGGGGCACGCATTCTTTTTCAGAAGGGGCACTTAGATTTGAGACGGGGAGATCGGGTCGCACTGCTGGGTAAAAATGGAGTTGGGAAGACTTCGATTTTGAAAGCAATCCTTCATGAGGTTCCTTATGCGGGAACCATTCGCTTAGGTGCCAATGTGAAGGTTGCTTACTATTCTCAAGAGCATGAGAATTTAGGTAGTTCGGGAACCGTGATGGACGAAATTCGAGATGTCTCAGATTTGAAGGACCCGGAAATCCGGAGTCTACTTGCGCGGTATGGATTTAGAAAAGATGATGTCTTTAAACTTGTTTCAGTGTTGAGCGGGGGAGAGAAGAGTCGTTTAGCCTTATGCAAACTTTTCCTCGAACAGGGAAACTTGTTATTGTTGGATGAACCTACCAATCACCTTGATACAGAAACCCGAGGGGTGCTTGAAGAAGCTCTTCAGGAGTATGAGGGGACTGTACTCGTTGTTTCCCATGATAGATATTTCCTAGATAAAGTCGTTCATAAGATCGCAGAATTGACTACTCAGGGGTTATCACTGTTTGAAGGAGATTACACAAGTTTTAAAGAGTTTAAACAACAGGAAGAAACGCAGGTCGCACCAATTGAAAGGTGTTCTAGACCAAGCAGCCAAGATCAGCAGCAAGATAGCCGTAATCTAGCACGAGAGAAAAAACGAATGAAGCAATTAGAAATAGAAATCGAAGCACTAGAAGAATCACTGCAAACGTTAGAATCAGAGCTTGCCTTAGCAGATACTAATTATGAATTAGCTATGAAACTTCATGAAGAATCAGAAAAAGTAAGAAAGCACCTAGATAGTGTCTTAGAAGAATGGATTGCAGGCAGTGATTGATTTCACCAAATAGCGAGTAAACCCATATATTATCCTGAAGTCGCAAGGTGGAGGGATACATATATGGGGGTAGCTTTACTTATGGCAGTGGCTTTGAGTTTGGATGGATTTGGCGTCGGGCTGGCTTATGGGTTGCGCCGAATTCGCATTCCAATGAGTTCACTTATGGCCATTGCATTGTGTACCGTTGTTGCAATGGGGATATCTATGCTTTTTGGCAGCTGGGTTACGTTATGGCTCAAGTTTATTCCGGCGCGCTTATTGGGAGCTTCAATTTTGTTGGCCCTTGGGATCTTCCAACTGAGCAGGGCGATTTGGAACCGTAAACGAGAGACCTTTCCGCAAGCGGTTCCTGCGATGGCTGTAGCCCTTCAAAAGCCTGTGTTGGAACCAGTTTTCAGATTTCAATTTCGCTTTTTAGGATTAGTAATTCAAGTATTAAAGACGCCAGATATTGCGGATGTCGATGGTTCTGGAGGAATCAGTCTGCGAGAAAGTTTACTCCTAGGGAGTGCACTGGCAATGGATGCTTTTGCCGGCGGAATCGGAGCTGCAATGGCAGGAATGACTCTTTCTGTTATTGCAATTGTGGCTCTCACCCAAATTATTATGTTGCGTTTAGGGCAACAGATGGCTGGAAAGATACCGGAAAACTGGACAACTAAAGCGGAATATTTACCAGGAACTGTTTTAATCATAGTTGGACTGGGTAAATTGATCTGAGGTGAGGTATGTGTTAACCATCGGACTGACTGGGGGGATCGGAAGCGGCAAATCGACGGTCGCCCAGTGGTTTGAACAGCAGGGAGTTCCAGTGATGGATGCCGACAAAACAGTTCACCGCTTGTTGCAATCGGACTCGTCTACAATTTCAAAACTGGTTCGTGAATTTGGATCTGAAATTTTAGGAGAACATGGGGAAATCAATCGCGTGGAACTAGGTAGACGAGTTTTCAAGGAGGGAGATGCACGAAGGCGCCTTGAGCGCATAGTGCATCCTCGAGTCATTGAATGCATGAACTCTGAACGAGATGTGCAGCGAAGTCTTGGAACAAAAGTGTGTGTGTGGGATGTCCCTTTGCTCTTTGAAACGGGGTTTGACCAGTTTGTTGACGTAGTTTGGGTTGTTTGGGTACCTCGTGACTTACAGATCAAACGCGTTCTAGCACGGGACAAGCTGAGACAGGATGAGGTGGAAGCTCGTATAGCTGCACAACAATCCTTAGATGGTAAGCGCAAACGAGCAGATGTGGTGATTGATAATTCAGGGAATCAAATTGAGACAATGCGCCAACTTGATGAAGCATGGAAAGAATTAATGAAGCATAATAAAAGAACGAATATAGAAAATTATAAAGATTAATGAAGCCACCTTAATCGAGAAGAGGAGATGTGATGAGACAAAAAAAATCGAAGAATTGGACGATGATCAAAAAGATAATTCTCTTTTTTGTCCTAATAATCGTAGGGGTCTATGGTATGCTTCAGGTTCCGGTTTTGGAGAAGATCATATATCCGTACCCACATCGGGATATTATTGAAAAATATGCCACACAGTACGGCGTGGACCCTTTCCTTGTCGTAGCTGTAATCAGAGAGGAAAGCAAGTTTCTACCTCAGTCCGAATCTCATAAAGGGGCAAA
>JAJYAS010000656.1 GCA_021779415.1 Bacillota bacterium | reverse complement strand
ACTGGGTTTACCAGAAGATCAGAGACATCAAAGGTTGGAAGAACTTGCCTCTCTGGTTATGGAAACTGCCGGTATTGCCGATTATGAGATGGAATTAACCAACTCCGTTGTTTATGGAGATACATTGGACGTCGTTAAAGGTATTGAGCTTGGTTCAAGTGCTATGGGTCCCCACCCACTTGACGATCAGTGGGGGATTATTGATCCATGGGTAGGGATCGGATTTGGTTTAGAGCGTTTACTTATGATTAAGGAAGGTTCTCAAAACGTACAGAGTATGGGTAGAAGCCTTACCTATCTTAATGGTGTTCGCTTAAATATTTAGTGATTAGGATTTCTTTTAAATTAGAGAGAATTTGAACTTGAGTAGGAGGATTAGTAGTTATGCAAGAATCAGTTAGGATCGAACCATCTATATCAAAGGAGCATATTGGTCGGGTTTATAAAATGATTAGTGAAATCCCGTTCTTTGATAACTCAAGGATTAGTGTGATCGAAATTTTACCCGGAGGGTTAACGAATAGTAACTATAAAGTGACCATTAACGATATTACCTATGCAGTAAGGCTTGCTGGCGCAGGGACCATGGAATACTTAAATCGTCCCGCTGAAAAGCATAATG
The DNA here is from genome assembly GCA_021779415.1 of Bacillota bacterium. The sequence continues at coordinate 2,614 of JAJYAS010000656.1, read as the reverse complement.
CTCAGGTCATGGCTGATATCGGAATTAGTGCCCCTATTATTTATTACGACGAAACAACCGGAAATCAAGTCTGTAAGTATATCGATGATTGCAAAACTTTACACATTAAGGATTTTAAAGAGGAAGCACGATACCTCAGTATGGCTGCCCATGTTTTTAGAAAATATCATGACTCTAAAAAAGAATTTATTTCGGACTTTAATCCTTTGCAAGAAATTGAAACTTACATTCAATTATTGGCAGATAAAAACTTTGAGTTTTATCCAGGTGCTGAAACGATGCAAGAAAAGATTGAGGAGATCAGAGTGTTGTTTAAAAATAATCCTCCTCCTCTTGCCCCTTGTCATAATGACCCACTCTGTGAAAACTGGCTGGATGATCAGAAAAACTTTTACCTAATTGATTGGGAATATGGTGGAATGAATGATCCCATGTTTGACTTAGGAGCCCTAGCCATTGAAGCTGAACTCACAGACGAACAAGAACGTTTTTTCCTAAAGGAGTATTTTGGTGGGGATTTAACCGAGAAACAATTTGGCTCACTGATTATTAATAAATTCTTATGTGACGCCTTGTGGGCTTACTGGGCAGTGCTACAAATTGCCATGGGTAAATCAAGAGATGAGTATTGGCCATATGGCTTGAATCGATATAATCGTGCGTATGCCCTAATTCATGACGGTAGTTTAGATCGGTCTATTAAAGCGAATCAATAAGATTCAAACTTACTGGGATCTTGTTTGATTATAAATATCTACTCACATTCTCTACATCTTAAACCTTAAACATCTCGTCAGGAAAGGGTTCAGTGTTTGACACTGGATCTTTTCTTTTTCCACCAGATCTTTAATCCTGCCAATGATCAGGAGTATACCATTACTTGCGTGAGTTAATAATGACTTATAAAAGTATTGATGGACTTGAACAAGTTTGCATTTTCATATGGATTTGGAATTTAAATTATAGAGCGTTTGAGATGGAGTGAGTAAGATTTTAAGGATATCCTTAGTTTATGGGGGTTTCAGGGATCGTGGAAGAGAATCTCATGCAAAGGGTTAAGTATTTAGGTCTTGGCATAGAATTTGCATCACTAAAGATTAGTGAATTCATTCAGTCATACGAATGGCAAAAAACATGAACAAAAAGAAGGTGATTTGATGATGGATTCTAAAACCACTAAGTTAGATATAGTCTTGGAAAAAGCATTACAAGAGACCATTTTGAGCAGAGAGGAACTTTTGTTTTTACTGACGTTGTCAGAAGAAAGTGATCTTGCTAAGGTGTTTAATGCTGCCCGACAGGCTCGCACTCGCTACTTTGCGGATAAAATCTTTATTTACGGATTTGTATACTTCTCTACTTATTGTCGAAATGAGTGCGCTTTTTGTCTGTACCGCAAATCAAATCACTCCTTAAAACGATATCGTAAAACGGATTTAGAAATTATGGAAACGGCTTTAAGTCTCGTGAAATCAGGAGTCCACTTAGTGGATTTGACGATGGGAGAAGATCCCTATTATTTTGATAACCGAGAGTTGGGCTTTGAACGTTTAATAAGAACTGTAGAATTGATCAAAAAAAGTACGGAAATTCCGATTATGATTTCAGCAGGTGTTCTTTCTGAGGAGGTACTACGAGAGTTTAGGGAGGCTGGCGTAGATTGGTATGCTACCTATCAAGAAACCCATAACCCTGATTTATATCACAAACTCAGACTTGGACAAAGCTATACTGAACGGATGGAACGCAAGAAGTTAGCCCACAACCTAGGATTCCTTATTGAAGAAGGGTTATTAACAGGGGTGGGGGATACGGACGATGACTTGGTCAATTCGCTCGAGGCAATGAGGGATTTAGGAGCGGATCAGGTTCGTGTTATGAGTTTTGTTCCGCAGAAGGACACTCCTATGCAGCAATTTGTCTCAGTAGCTCCGCATAGAGAGCTGCTGATTATCGCTATCATGCGTTTAGTCTTTCCGGATCGTTTGATTCCAGCCTCTTTAGATGTTGATGGACTTAAGGGTTTAGCGGATCGCCTCAACGCCGGTGCGAATGTTGTAACTTCGGTCATTCCTCCACATTCTGGTTTGGCTGGAGTGTCCAATCATTCGCTGGACATTGATGATGGAAATCGTACGATCAGCCGAATTACTCCAGTGCTAGCTCAGCACGGCCTAGTTGCGGCAAGTAAGGATGACTATGCCGAGTGGGTCTTAAATCGAAAAAAACGTTCATAAGTTCTTCGAGGAGGAGCATTATTATGCGGGTTGTTGTTGTTGGGGGTAAGCTTCAAGGAGTCGAGGCAGTCTATTTAGCAAAGAAGGCTGGATGGGAAGTTATCCTAGTGGATAAAGAGGCCTGGGTTCCGGCGGCCGAGCTTTGTGACCAATTTTATGCTATCGATGTCACAAAAGTCGTAGAGTGGATACCTTTCCTTAAAGGCATCGATCTAATTATTCCAGCTTTAGAGAATCAAGTGGCTTTAGACAGCCTCGTGAGAAGTGCTAACTATGCCAATGTGCCCTTGATGTTCGACGAGAAAGCATATGCGATTTCATCTTCGAAAATTAAGTCCAATCAATTGTTTGCCCGCGTGGGGGTACCCGCACCGATC
>JAJYAS010000655.1 GCA_021779415.1 Bacillota bacterium | reverse complement strand
GCAGCGGCAGTAGTCAATGTCGCCGTGAATACTGGTAGGACAGCACGCTTTGTACCGCGTATACAAGCAGTCATTTTCTCCACGCCTTGGTCAATTAGGACCTGAATCGAATCAATAATTACGATGGCATCATCGACCAGCATGCCTAAAGCGATGATCAGGGCGGCAATGGAGATCTCATGCACCCGGATCTTTAGAAGGTACATGGCGCAGAAAGCAATTAGGATCGAGAGGGGTACGGCTGTTGACGCGACAATAGCGTTCTTCCAACCCATGCCAAGAAAAACAACCACTAGGACTAAGGCAATTCCTTCCAGTAAATTAATAAAGAAGTTTGTCACACTTTGATTAACATTGGCCGGTTGGTAAGTGACTTCCTCGACGTTTAAGCCAGGGGGCATTTGCTCTTTGAGTAGATTAAGTTTGGACTGAACGTCGTTGCCAATGAGGACGATATTATTATTTTCGGAAAAGAAGGCGCTCAACAAGATGGCATTATGGCCATTTTCTCTGATCCGGGTCGTGGAATCAGCCAATGCCCAGGATACAGTGGCGATATCATTCAAATGTACGATAGCACCGGTATCTTTAGAGACTGCCACAACGCAATTTTCAATGTCCTGGAGGGAGTTAAAACTAGCTGGGATACTGACATTGATCTTGGTATCTCCATTACTCAGAGAACCAGAGGGAATATTTAAGTTTTGAACTTTTAAGACATTGACAATATCATCCAAGGATAGAGCATATTGATTCATCCGAGCAGTATTGACTTCTACCTGGGCTTCTTTGTTTTGTACCCCATCCACTTCAAAGCGAGATATCCCGTCAATTTTGCTTAATTCATTTTTATACTGATCCGCGAAGTCGGAAAGCTGTTCATAAGAATACTGATCCCCGGAAAGGCTGAGGATCATGCCGGGAGTATCTGCTAAATCCGTATTAACGTCGACCTTTTGGCATTCAGCCGGCAGACCGCCTTGGAGATCATCCATATACCGCCTCAGATCAGTCCAAGCTTTATCGACATCAGCATCATTTTGCAGTTCTAAGACGACGATGGAAATACTGTTGCGCGAATAAGAGGAGGAAGTTTTATAACCTGGGACTTCGATGATTTTGTCTTCAATGACTTTAGTGACGAGTTTTTCCACCTCTGCAGGTTCGGCTCCAGGATAGATGGTCTTAATGATAGCGAAAGGGGCTTTCACATTCGGGCTTTCCTGTTTGGGTATAATATAATAACTGTAAAGGCCAAGCAACAGGACAATAAACGTGAAAAAAAGAGTAAAACGGCGATTGTGGATGACTTGATAAATCAGACCTTTTTCCATCATTGTCCTCCTGTAGTTGGAGAGATCGTCACTTTCATGCCCTCACTTAATTCCTTCATGCCCGAGGTGACTAGGGTGTCTCCCGAATTTAGCCCTTCAACCCGGACATTAAAACCTTGGCTGTTCTTTAGATTGATATTCTTTTTCACCGCTCGTTCGTTTTGAACAAGATATACATAATCTTCGCCATCATTCATCACAGCGGAGATGGGGATCCAAATGCCACTCTCGGCACCGGCAGCCAGGAAAACATTTGCTGCAACGCCAATCAAATAGGCCTGAACCGGTATTTTTTTCGTTAATTTAATCTCGGTGTTATAGGTACGAGTCTGAGTATCCGGAACTTGATCGATGCGGGTCACTTCTCCCGATCCAGTAAAGTTGCCGACTTTGACCTCAGCTTGATCCCCTGGCTTAATCTTAGCAGCATCGGTCTGGTCTAGACCTACATCGATCACTTGCTCTTGACTGCGAACAACGATGACCGGATATCCGGCAGCTAGATTTTCCCCTTCCTTAAAGAGGATATCTGTCACATAGCCGTCCATATCCGTATAAAGTTGTGTATCGGCTAGGGAATTTTGTTTGGCTTCAACATCGACTTGAGCCTTCCGGTAAGTGGACTCTTTAACATCCATATCCAGTTTGGCTTTATCCAGATCATTCTGGGCCATGGCTCCGGCCTTTAGAAGTGCTTGATACTTGGTATACTGGGTTTGGGCATCCAGATAGACTTGCTCGGCCTGGGAGAGATTAAGTTGAGAATTGCGCAGGGACAGGGACAGATCAGTTTGATCCAAGGCGGCGAGCAGTTCCCCCTGATGAATTGCCTCTCCTTTTTGAACGTTCAATTGAGCCAGTTTTCCTGGGACTTTAAAACTATACTTCTTTAATTCACCAGAGCCGATGACGCCTAAGTACTCCAGTCGGACTGACTGCGACTGTTCCGTTACAGACGAAACCTTTACCGGTCGGGTAATTTCTACCGGGGTGGTGTCCGTCGGTTGGGAACTACAACCGGTCAAAAATGTGGGGAGCAGAAGAAATGCTAGCAAGGCCGAAGACAACTGTTTGCGTTTCATCATGGTTCAGAATTACCTCCTTAACGATTTAGGATTCCGTAAAACAAGAGCTTTTTCATCTGTTCTAAGAGGTGGTTAATGGTCATGTCATTGGCATTTAAAAATTCGTCTTCCAAGGGTGACAGAACCGTCTTAGTAAACGTCAGGAGCATGATGGCCGGATCAATATCATCCCGGATGTCACCTTTGGCGATTCCCTCCTCTAAGACGGTCATCGCCATCTCTTCTCGGAAACGACGGATTTCTTTAATAGTCTCCTGTTCGGAGGGAAAAAAACGTTGCAGTTCATTGAGGACGCGGAAAGGAATAGCCGGATAGGAGTACACGGACAGGATGGCGTTAAGTTTTTCAAGCCATGTCGTACAACGATCGATTTCTTGCAGTACCCGTTGTTTTTCAATTTCAGCGGCACTTTGCACGATTTCCGAGATCAGTTCGTTTTTGGAGGCAAAATATTTATAGAGGGTTTTTTTACTCATGCTCAGTTCCCTAGTGATATCATCTAATGTAAAGCCTCTTAACCCGTATTTTTTTATGGACTCTGTAGCAACCTGGATAATCCGCTCGCGCATGTTCAACCTCCTAAGTTAAAAGTTCTAAAGGAAACTATTTCAGTATCTTTAGTTTACTATTTAATATTTAGGGGATCAAGGGGTGAGACCAAGTTAATTTCACTCGCGCCAATGGTTATTTATATAACGTGTATAGGCAAATTATTGAACATAAAATTGGGAATAGTAACACTGAATCTTAAAGGAGGTATAGTGATGACTGAAAATAAGTCTAAAGAAAAGTTCTTAGCAAACCCCATTGAAAAACATGAC
>JAJYAS010000654.1 GCA_021779415.1 Bacillota bacterium | reverse complement strand
ATGTTTGAATATAGCCTTTGAAAGTCAATAAGTTGTCTCTTCATGGACTCTGCAGTATAATTCAACAAGGATGAGAGATCGCGTGGAGAACAACGTTTTGAATGGGGGATTCGATTGCGCTGGAGACATATACGTAAGATTATTACGTGGCAATTGTTGAAACATTTTCTAGGTATACTAATGGGTGCCACGATAGTTAGCGCCAGTATCAATACCCTGATTATTCCTAATCAAATTGCCGACGGTGGGGTCACGGGTATTGCCATTATTTTGCACTACTTATTCCATTGGCCAGTCAGTTGGACTATTTTGTTGCTCAATTTACCACTATTTGTTCTGGGTCTTCGTTTGGTGGGACGAAAGTTCTTAGCTTTTAGTGTCATTGGTGTAGGCGTACTTTCAGTTACGCTTTCCCTTACGGCACATCTTCCAACATTAACTCATGATACGTTACTAGCCGCCATTTCCGGAGGAGTACTTTCAGGAATTGGGATGGGAATTATTTTCCGTTCCAGAGGGTCACTTGGTGGAACAGATATTTTAGCAGTACTCTTTGCTAGAACAACAAACTTTAGTGTGGGGCAAATATTACTTGGAATTGATGCGATTATCTTCCTTGTGGTTGCTGTTTTGTTTAAACCTGAGATGGCTATGTATGCTATGATTTATATGTTCATCGCCACGCATGTCGTCGATCTGGTACAGGAAGGCTTGAGTCACTCGAAGTCGGTTATGGTAGTGACCACGCAACCACAGGGAATCGCTGAGGAAATCATGGCCAAGCTTGAGCGAGGGGTTACACTTTTTCAAGCGACCGGGGCCTTTTCAGGTGAGGCTAAACAGGTTGTTTATTGCGTTATAAACCGCACTGAATTGTCTCAAGTTAAAGAGATTGTTCATGATCAAGATCCCCAGGCGTTTCTGGCCATCTCAGAAGTGCCGGAAGTTGTCGGGGAAGGTTTTTCATCTTGGAAAGGACATTAATTAAGTCTGAGTTTGGAACGAGGGATAGAATTGATAAAACGGTCGCGCAAACGTGGTCATAGGAGACGTCGGCAGTTCGCGTTTTTGCTTTTAATTTCGATTATTTTACTGATAATCCTTGGGACGTTTGCTTGGCGAATAGAGCGTTTGAGACAAGCGGAAAGTACTTACGACATTCCGGAGGCTACAACGGAACTACAGTGGTTAGAAGTGCATGGAGGATTCTTAAATAAACTAGAATTGACAAAAGATGCTGCACTATGGCTTGAACTAAACATTGGGGGTGAGGATTTAGAATCAAAATTGGCAGTGTACCACGACGAAAAGCATCAATTTTGGTTGCTTTTGCTTAATTTGCAAGCAGGGAAAATGACTGAGGCTCAGAAAGTTAGCGATGAACTTGGGAATACGCCAGTGGGTGAGTTAGGGCAAGGATTAATGTCTTTAGTAAAAGGAAATGCAGAGGATTCGCGTCGTCAGTTAACTAAGAGAGACGTTGCCTGGGAAACCCTATCTCGCCATGAACAGACTTTGAGACATTTGACATTGGCTCAAGCAGCGATGATCTTAGGGGACTATCCTTCAACACAGTCTGAGTTTCAGTTTGCTCAGAGACTTGAACCCAAAAATCCAGCCGGCCTTTCTCTAGAGATGGATATAGCCATAGAAGAAGGGCAATGGGCCAAGGCACTTGAGCTAAATAACACCATTGATGCACAAACCTGGTGGCCTAAGACGACGTTATTTGAAACGAAAAGAGCAGTCCTAGCGATACGTGAAGATGATTCGCAGAAGCTGGCGGATACCCTAGCCACTCTCAAAGAGCTTCCCCGTGGAGAGTCCACTATCTACTACATCAATGGGATACAAGCATTATATAAAGGACAATTGCAGGAGGGGAAGAATCTACTTGAACGCGCACTGAAAAGCGGGCTTGACTCTGGATTAGAAGCGGATGCACAAAAAGCGCTGGAACAAGTCGCAGAGCGACAAAAGGTTGATAAAGTCTTGCAAGCTGTTGTCGTCAAACCGTAGAATTAATTCTTTATATTACTTTCCGGCGGCCAAGTACTGTTAGCTTGAGAAAGTAATTGCCCGACTGGGAGTAAAGCATGCCCCTTGCTTTTGAGACGTTGAATAACGGTAGGCAGGGCTTGGACTGTATCTGGAGCCGAGTCTGAGGCATGAAATAAAATAATGTCGCCCGCCTTTGCTCCGCTTCCTGAGCGTATTCCGTTGAGCACGTTATTTACGACAGCATTTGGACCTGGCCGCTTCCAATCTAGGGAATCAACACTCCACTGGATTACTCGGTAACCAAGCTTATTGGCCGTGGCTATGACCCTGTTATTATAGGCCCCGTTGGGTGCACGGATTAATCGGACTTTCTGACCTGTTATCCGTTCTAGTACTTGTTGGGCAGTGATTATCTCATGTTCTATTTCGGTCTCTCCTAAGGTATTAAGATCAATATGGCGGTTTCCATGTGATCCGATTTCGTGACCTTCAGCCACCATTCGTTGAACAAGTGACTGATGTTTGTCGGCCCAAGGACTTGATAGGAAAAAAGTAGCATGAATCCCTTCCTTTTTAAGGATATCAAGGATTGGTTCTGCTGTTTTTTCTCCCCAACTGATATCAAAGGTTAGTCCAATAGCTTGGGTATCAACGGTGGCAGAGTAAATGGGTTTCAATTTTCCGGAAAAAACTGATGTGACATTCTCACGGTAAGCAAACAAGACGAATAATAGGATTCCCCAGAGGGCAATATTACGCCAGGATGGACGTTTGAAAATTATAATTTTCATTTGGCATTCCTCCTTGAGTAAAGGATATTCATCAAATTGCTTGATATGAGAGTAATACAAAAAAACGCCTATTATGGCGTTTTTATAAATATGTTCTATTGAATAAATTTGGAGGCTTGGATAAAATTTTCAACTTACCTTTGGTTGAATCGTTTGCCCTTCATAAACTGAAAGAGATCAACTTTAAATAAAAATTTCAGAAATAGATGAAGGACTATAAAAGAGACAGTGACAAAGACAACAAAGCGTATTAAAAAGAAGGCAATAGCAAACACCCACGTGAATACTTTTCCTAAGACCATGGCAGAGAGATAAAGACCGAGAATGAGAATGAGAAGTTTGAATGCAACCATCCAATAATTTGAAGATTGAGTTGGACGATAAGTATTCAAGGTCAAAACACCTCCCCTCTAAAAATTAGATTATCATATTTCGACTTTTATGTCTAGATTACAAGCTA
>JAJYAS010000022.1 GCA_021779415.1 Bacillota bacterium | reverse complement strand
AATACATTAATTCCTATTGAACCGCCGTATACCGAACGGTACGTACGGTGGTGTGAGAGGACGCTGTATAAAATAATTATTCAGCTCCTACTCGATTTATGCAATAACGCTTGTAACATGTTTAGAAAATTACCATATTATGTATTGAAAGATGTAAATTGGAATTATTGAAAGGGAGGAATTTAATTATGGCATTTGGTGGGCCAGTTGTTGATGGTTGTGCTCCAAGATTTTTACCGGGTATTGCTATTGTAGTCGTAATCATTCTTTTGCTTATCGCTATGGGTATTGTATTTTAATCTATCTCAAATTTGTTAATAAAGGAGGATAAAAGATGTACGGATATGGAGTAGGTCATTTTCCAAACATTTCGCCCGTTGGTGCTCCACCACACATTGGACCTGTTGTAAGCTGTTGTCCACCTGTTACACCGATCGCACCTGTTGGGACCGGCGTAGGTGTTGGTATCATTGCTATCGCAATTCTTATTTTAATCGCACTAGGCGTGATTTTTTAGACTAACAAAGTAGACGGAAGGTATTTCAAGACTATGTTTTTAGTAGACGTTTGCCAGATCATGCGGTCTGGTTTTTTTTTGCTTGAATAATATCTCGGGAAAAAATAAAGGGAGGATGCAGAATAATTGGGAAGTTAGACAATATTTTATAAATGTTAAAGGATACTGAAATGAGGTCAAGAAATTTGGACATCCAAGCACCAAAGCCATCTGATACGACGATCATTGATGCCGCTGAATGTTACTTAACTGCTGAGCAAAAGGCAACCGATTATTATAAATCACTTTATCAGCAGGTTGCCCTCAAGGCCTATGTCCCGGCTCTGATAAAAGATTTCCAGTCGTGGAAACATAATCATATCCATCATTATTCATTTTTGTCCCGTTTTTTTGGTGGGAATGATAAGCCTGACTCGCAGGATTATCACGATTATATACGATGGCTGGATTACACAGGTAAACTGGACAATTACTTAGACAGAAGCATCTCCTATATTTTCATGCGCGATCTGGGCAAAACGCTGGATTTACCCATCACTCAGGCCCGTATCCGGCATGTAGTGGATAGCTTGAAAGATTACCTGATCCGTTCGGTCTCTTTAAACAGGGCAGACAGAACCGAGACGATAAGTATGGTCGGGTTGTACCGAATGGCTCAGAAGGAAGGCATTGAATCCACTTTGCTTTGGGTGATGGACAAACTAAAGACAATGACCGATCATCTTCCGAAAGAACTGGATGCCGAGCATGCCCAGCGAAAACTGATCAAAATTATTGCCGGTGTACTCATGCATGAGATCGAAGAAATGAGCGACAAGATTTCGTCAGAAGTGCGCTCACGGAAAATGGATGAAGCTATTCGACTGGGCTATTCATATGGTCTGACATATCCTCTCGTTGACGATCTGCTGGATTCCAAGGTCATGTCCCTTGAGGAGAAAAACCGATATTCCTCTCTGATCCGTACCACACTCATCACCGGATATGTGCCAGAACTGGGTGAGTGGGAGGGAAAGAACAGCGACCTGGTCAGATACGTTCATTCAGAACTGAAGATAAACTTTGAATACATCAAGGCCCATCTGCGACCTGAGATCCGGAAATCATTTTTCGAGCGAGCGTATGTGTTTTTTAATGCCCAGGAAGTGGACCGCGTAAAGGAACTGTCCAATCCCAATTACACCAATGAAGATCTGTATATCCCGATCATTCTGAAATCATCGTCTTCCAGACTCATTGCCCGATCGGTGATTAGTGCGCCTGAGGATATCGGATTTGACAACCGAACATTTTATTACGGTATTTACAACCAGTTAGCGGATGATTTTGCCGATATGTTTGATGATTTGAAAGAAGGCACAGTCACACCCTATACCTATTATCTAAAATACCATGATCAACGGCAGGATCTGATCAACCCATTTGAATTATACTGGACGGTCATCTCTAATCTGATCCATAATGTGTACCGCTCTGACACTAAGACTAGCGAATTGATCTTGGACCGTGCAATCAACGGGCTGAAACGATTTAAAGAACGGATGGGAACTGAAAAATACAACGAAATCATGGTGCTATTTGCTTCCGCAAATCCGAAATTGAATAATATCGTCCAAAAAATGGTCCGAAAAGCGGATGATGTGGATTTCTTTGATAAACTGCTCCGCGATCGGGTAATAACAATTTTGAAAAATGAAAGGGCCGAGCAGGAAGCCTTTGTCGATACGATAAAAATCGTGAGTAAACAGATCAGCGGTAGCTTAGCTATCCCGAAAACTGTAGATGATCCAATTCTGAACCAAACCATTATTGACTCTGCAAATTATAGTCTGGAAGCTGGCGGAAAGCAGGTGCGTCCTCTAATGGCTTGGGACATGGGCGTAAAAGGGTACGGATTAGACCCGAAGGCAATTGCGCCGCTTCTACGATCACTGGAATATATGCACACTGCATCCCTGATCTTCGACGATCTACCCTCCCAGGATAATGCAGACACCCGGCGCGGCAGGTCTACCCTACATGTGGTGTACAATGTCGCCATCGCTGAATTGACAGGTCTCTTTCTGACCCAAAAAGCTATTAGGGAACTGGCGTCTCTTGACCAGTTCGATCCTAAAACTGTGTTGCACTTGATACATTATGTAACCCGCCGGACAGAGGATATATGCAAGGGCCAGGCGATGGACTTGGATTCCAAAGGAAAACTATTGACGTTGGAGCAATTGAACACGATGTGCTTTTATAAAACAGGGATTGCTTTCGAAGCCTCACTCGTGATGCCAGCCATTCTCGCTCATGAGAAAAAAGCGCGAATTGAGGTATTGAAAAAATTCGCCTATCATGCGGGTGTCGCTTTCCAGATCAAAGATGATCAACTTGATGCTGAAGGTGATCCGGCCTTACTAGGAAAACTGATCGGCAAAGATTATAAAAATAACAACTCAACATTTGTGACAATCCTTGGATCGGAAGGCGCCAGAAAAGAGATGTGGGATCATTACTGTCAGGCTATGGAGGAGTTGGAACATATACCACGCAATACTGCCTTTTTAAAGCAGTTGCTGAATTTTATTGTGAAAAGGGACCATTAAGAGTGAAATGGGAGGGGAACTTTTGCTCCGTTGAGATTGAAAAAGAAAGGACCAGGCATAAAGCCTGGTCAAAATGAGTTAAAATGAGTTAAAATGAGTTAAAATGAGTTAAAATGGGTTGCAGGGGTTAGGTGGATGAGGTGGATGAGGTGGTTTTTTGTGATGTTCTAACTCCTCAATTTCATGCAAAATGAGGAATAATAACCAAATAATCACGGCCAATTCTATAGCGAAGATAGGAAAGAATACTATTGAAAGCATAATAAGACCCTCCTCCCCAGAAAAATATTTTTCTAATCCTAGTATAAGTTATGTATCCTGTCCTAACTTTGTGAGTGGACAATTTGGATTTATTGAACCGTTGCCCAAGCTATAAACAGCCTGACCATGAGGCGTGTTATCCCCATTCTTGCTTATGAAGACTTAGGGATTAGCTTGACTTCGATTGCGACCAGATGGGTTCAGACCAGTGAAGGGATTTCATTAGTATGCTTATATGAGGGTCGAGTTTTTGACAATGACAAAAGGGTTTCCGTGCCATTGCTAAGACGGTTGAGTGTATTTATCTTAGTAGTAAGTGGGCAATAATAGAAGAGTTGACGAATTGTCAACTCAGTTCTTGTTGCTAGCTATTTTTAATCGAGCACTAGAATACTTAAGCTAAAGGATTGAAAACCATGAAGGAAGTAACAGCAGCAATTATCTTAAAGTCTAACAGAGTACTGATTGCCAAACGGGCACCAGGTGAAAATTTAGCAGGCAAATGGGAGTTCCCAGGTGGGAAGATCGAGCCTGGAGAGACTCCACAGGAATGTTTAAAACGAGAAATAAGAGAAGAACTAGATGTTGATATAGAAGTTGCGGATTATTTTGGTGAAAGCATCTTTACATATCATAGCGGTACCATCAAACTGACGGCTTTCTGGTGTAAGTGGATTTCGGGTGACTACACTTTAAACGTCCACAGCCACATCGCGTGGGTTAATCGTCAGGAGTTAGGCTTATATGACTTTGCCCCTGCAGATATTCCACTTGTGGAAAAGCTAAAGTCATCCATGTGTAGCCTATTTAGTTATGAAAGAGATGATTAAATGATCAATAGCAATTTTAATGAGTATCAATTAAGTAGTGAGTTATTAAAAGCAATTAGTTTGTTAAATTTCATCAGTCCTACCAAAGTCCAAAAGCAGGTAATCCCAGCTGTATTGGCCCACCAGGATATTATCGTCATGTCTCAGACTGGAAGTGGAAAGACGGCGGCCTTTGCCATTCCTATTTGCGAATTAGTGGATTGGGAACAGAATAAACCGCAAGCCTTAGTGCTTACACCAACCAGAGAACTTGCAGTCCAGGTCAGAGAAGATATGTTCCATATTGGTAGATTTAAAAGGTTAAAAGTGGCGGTAGTTTATGGAAAGTACCCTTTCTATGTTCAGGAAAAAGAACTTAAACAAAAAACCCATGTAGTGGTTGGAACCCCAGGTCGGTTGATCGATCATATCGAAAGAGGGACTTTGGATACCTCCAATATAATGTATCTCGTCATCGATGAAGCCGATGAAATGCTGAATATGGGCTTCATTGAACAAATAGAAACCATCATTACCAGCTTGCCTCAAGAGCGGGTGACCATTTTATTGTCAGCGACAATGCCCCAAGACATTAATGCATTATGCAGTAAAATCATGAAAGATCCAAACCGCGTTGAAATCGAAGAACAAAATCCAGCGGCAGATCGGATCGCTCAGGAACGATATCTTGTCGATCAAACCGATAAAATGCAGCTTCTCCAAGATCTAACGATGGTCGAAAACCCGGATAGCTGCATAATATTTTGCAATACCAAACAAACGGCTGATGAGGTTTGCACTGAACTCTTGAAGCTGAACTATTCTTGTCAGAAGCTTCACGGCGGAATGGAACAACGAGACCGATTGAGCGTTACGAATGAGTTTAAACAAGGTTTATTTAGGTATCTATGTGCGACAGATGTTGCGGCGAGAGGTCTGGATATCGAAGACATTACTTTGGTTATTAATTATGATATTCCATATGACCGAGAAAGTTATGTTCATCGGATCGGAAGAACAGGCCGCGTCAACAAGTTGGGTAAAGCGATTACGTTTGTTACCCAAAATGAAGATAAGTTTTTAAAGGATATCCATGACTACATCGGAAAAGAGATTCTTTTGAAGGAAAGACCGGGAGAAGAAACGTTGCATCAGTCGAAACAAGGTTTTATGGCAAAAATCAATATGTTGCCAGAAATCAAAGAAACAAAAGGGGCGCAACTGAGCACTGAAATCATGAAAATCCATGTGAATGCCGGAAAGAAAACAAAGATGAGACCGGTCGATATTGTCGGCACACTTTGCAGTATTCAAGGCATAACCGCGGCAGATATTGGGATCATCAATATCCTGGATATATCAACTTTTGTCGAAATCTTAAACAATAAGGGTGAGCTGGTGCTACAAGAGCTACAAAACACTCCGATTAAGGGCCGACTTCGGAAGGTAAGCAAAGCGGACAGGTAAAAGAGCAGAACTACAGAAAAATAATAGAGATATAGGCAACCGGTGCTTCTACATGTTGTTCATCATATAATACAAAACAAATATTATTTGTAAGATGTGGGGGAATAGCAACATGAAGGATATCTTTAGTATTCTCACCGAACGGAGAATTCAGGAAGCTATCGCTAGGGGTGATTTCAAAAACCTTCCTGGTGCAGGAAAACCTTTGAAAATTGAGGGTCTGTACTTTTTGCCTCGAAAGCTTAGAGCAGCATACATTGTCCTAAAAAACTCAGGCTATATCGATCAAACCACCAAAGGATACGATCGTATTCCGCCTTCCACGACTGGCGATTCACACTTACCCGATGGAAACCCTTCTATTTCTAGACAAGAACTTTCTGAAAAGGTCTATAATCATAACGTTATGATGGATTGCAGACGCAGGAGGTAAAGAGTAAAAATTGTGTCGAAGATGCCGTCAACGCTTCTCTGTCAGATTGAAAAGTTGTAAAGTATAGGATAAACGTAGTGGGTAGAACGATTGCGATGAATAAAGTTTCTTTCGTATTTGTGGCTAATATAAATTAAGTAAGGAGACAATATGGAGAGAATTGCAGTAATATCAGATATTCATGGAAATATGCCTGCAGTAGAAGCTGTATTAGAAGATATTAAAATAAGAAACATTGAGAGAATAATTTGTCTTGGAGATTTAGCTGGAAAAGGACCTAGTTCAGCAGAGACGGTAGACAAAATCAAAGAACATTGCGAAGTGGTTATTAAAGGTAATTGGGATTATTATCTGACAGAGCAAAAGGAGAAAGAAGTTCTAATGTGGCATCGGAGTAGACTGGGAGTTGAGAGACTGAAGTATATGAAGGAGCTGCCAATCTATAAGGAACTTTATATTAGCGGAAAGCTATTAAGGCTATGTCATGCTTCCCCAAATGATCTTTTTCATAGAGTTTACCTTTCAACAGAACAGAGTGAACGGATAAAATTGTTTGAAGCAACGCCTTCTCTTAAGGTGGAAGCAGATGTGGTTGGATATGGAGATATACATGGTGCTTACATAGATCATTTCGAAGGGAAGACTCTTTTTAATGTAGGAAGTGTTGGCAATCCTCTTGACATGCCCCAAGCTACATATGGAATAATTGAAGGGAAAATAAATGATAAAAATAAATGGCCCTTTACAATATCTCTTGTTAGAGTGCCCTATGATATAGAATTGGCTATTTATCAGGCGGAGTTAACAGATATGCCAGAGAAGCAAGAATATATTAACGAATTAAAGACGGGGATATATAGGGGTCGAAAGGTCTAATCTCAGGAATTTTCTGGAGGCTTTTTTTGCCTTTGCTGGGGGGTATGGCGATAGCCAAATTCTCTAGATGTTTTGTGGTGTAACTTATGCTATAGCAAATACTTCCTTTACAAAAGAAAGATACTCCGGTGCTTTTTTAATATCAGGTTCACCCTGGGTTTGTGCTAACCCATGCCGTATGGCTCGTTTGATTACTGTGTCAAACACCTTTATGTCCGGGGTTTCAGCAAAACGTTTCCGTAGATCTTGGAGCATCACATTATGAAGGTTAGTATGATCTTGGACCATCGTAGGTAATATCCCTAAAATATTTACCTTAGCTCCTTGTTCCTGAATTCTTTTGATTAGAAAAATTGTGTCGAAAATGCCGTCAATGGATAATCCCTCCGGTAAGGCAGGAATGATAATATCCGTGGAGGCTAATAGGGAATTTATAGTTGGTATGTCATTGCTCGGAGAAGTGTCAATTAGAATGTAATCGTATTGAGTTTTTATCTGACCGATTGCATTTTTCAAAAGGTATTTGGGGGCGGGGAATTGCTTGGTATTAAGATGAGCCATTACTTTTGGGCTAAGATCAGCAAGAGAATTGTTTGATAAGTACAGATCCACCCCAAATGCATTCTGCTTAATGTCTCTCATTTTTGCTTCGCCAATTAATACATCATAAATTGTTTTCTTTAGGTCAATCTTCTTGATTCCAAACGAAAATGCAATGTGACCTTGTGCATCCATGTCAATGATGGCTGTCTTATATCCGAGACTCACTAACCCTACTGCCATGTTTGTGACGGTTGCCGTCTTGCCAACCCCACCTTTCTGTGAGGCAACAGAAATGATTCGTGCAGTTTTAGCATTATTAACAATATTTATAGTTTTAGTATGTCTAGCCAAGTGACAACAACCCCTTCGTATAATATCTATAGGTTTATTTTACCATAATATGTAAAGGGAGTATATACTTAGGTTAAGTGGCGTAGGGATGATTGTGGGCATAATTGCATTAAATTAAGGAGATTTGGGTAAGCATAGAATTAGATATTATTTAAACTGGAGTAAGTTAACATGCAAACATTTATTGAATTCGATGATCATTTAATGAATGACAAAAAACCCTCAAACTACTTTAACGAATTAAGCAAGACAGGACTATTCGAAGTTAAATACCCTTACACATTACTGGGTGACTTAATGAAAGTACCCCA
Source organism: Bacillota bacterium (assembly GCA_021779415.1). The sequence continues at coordinate 5,492 of JAJYAS010000022.1, read as the reverse complement.
ATCTCCGAAGCATCACCCAGAAGGTAGTGTTTGGAAACATACCATGCTAGTTCTAGATAATGCAGGGGAAAGGAAACATCTTAGCCAAAATCCAAAGGTGCTTATGTGGTCTGCTTTGCTCCATGATTTGGGTAAAGCATCCACAACGACGATAACAAAGGGGAGAATAACTTCATATGACCATGATAAATTGGGAGAGAGGCTTTCTGGTGAATTTCTTAAAGAATTCAACTGTGACGACGAATTCATAAACCAAGTTTCGAAACTGGTAAGATGGCATATGCAAATACTCTTTGTTACAAAGGGATTACCATTTGCAGATATTCGAAGAATGGCATCTGAGGTTTCCCTCGACGAGGTAGCACTTCTTGGGTTATGTGATCGCTTAGGACGAGGAAATATGACCCTTGATAAAAAGTTGGTAGAGGAAAAAGGTATCATAACTTTCTTAGAAAAATGCCATAATTATTTAAAGAACGGGTGATACAAAAGAGCGGGGTAATCCAATCCCAGCTCTTTTGTAATTGACATTGTCGGAATCAGAACTTTGATCGTTAATTCTAAGTCTTAGCTTACTTAATGATTTAGGCAGGAAATAGGTTGATAACGAAGAATAGTAAGAAAATACGAATAAATTTTCGTTGCACAATATCAAATAGAACAGCAATAACAAATTAGGGAGTGAATAAATATGCTCCTTCAAGAAGGTACCAATACTAGAATTTCATATTTGAGCCTCGGCGACACTATTGCTAGAGCTGTGAGCATTTTCATGGATCTAAAGATTGCCATTATCCCGGTGTTAGATGGGGAAGGCGGACTATTGAGTGTCTTTAGCAGGAGTAGCCTTTATCGGGCAATCCTAGACGGTGCAACCTACAAAGACATAATTGATCCCTACCTAATAAAAGAAGTGATCAGTATTTCAGACGATCTCTCAGACGATCAGTTAGCCGATTTCGTAAAAGTTAGTCCGGTCGGGTCGGTCCCGGTTGTAAACAGGAAGGGAAAAGTTCTCGGTCTGTTATGCAAATCGAACATGGTTATGACGTTATTTAGACACTCCGAACTCCTGAACGTGCAGCTGAAGGCTATTTTAGACTCCATGCACAACGGTGTGATTGCCGTTGACAGCCAAGGTATGGTAACTCATGTTAATATAGGGGCAAGCCGAATTCTAGGCTTGAAGGTGGATACCTCCCTTGGCCAATCCTTTAAAGAGTTATTGCCTAATTTAGACTTAAACCCGGCACTAATTCATGGGGAAGTTAAGATAGGGCTAAAGTACAGGCACCGCAACATTACAATGGTCGTAAATATTACTCCCTTAAACATTGGAGGGAACATCGCTGGAGGAATTGTCATCTTTCAAGACCTTACAGACTTGGAGCAAGCCGCCAGAGAGTTAGAAACAGTTAAAGCTTTAAACAAGACCTTCGATACTGTTCTTAATATCATCCATGACGGCATCATAGTGGTGGATGAAAGAGGAAATACTACTCTTGTTAACCAAGCGATGTCGGAATTTTTAGCTTTGCGTCCTGAAGAAGTTATTGGAAAACATATTACTGACATCATGAAGACAAGCAGGTTACACATTGTGGCCAGTTCTGGTGTTTCGGAAACGAGTGATGTCCTGACAATACAGGGCAAGCCCTTAATTGTTTCCCGGATGCCCATAATAAAAGAAGGGAAGGTAGTTGGCGCAGTAGGGAAAGCAGTATTTCCCCAACTTGCCGAAGTCCAGGAATTAATCGAAAAACTACGATTCTTAGAAAATAAAGTGACGTTTTTCCAAGAAGAATTACAAAAAAACAAAACTGCTCAAGATATTATGAAAGGCATTGTTGCCGAAAGTACTGAAATGAAAAAACTAAAGGAAGAGATATCGATTGTTGCCTTAAGTAGTTCAACCGTCTTAATTACCGGGGAAAGCGGCACTGGAAAAGAGGGAGTAGCCCACGCTGTCCATCTCTGTAGTGACAGATGCAAAGAACCATTTATTAAAGTAAACTGTGCCGCTATTCCAGAAAACCTAATAGAAGCGGAAATGTTTGGCTACGTTGGAGGCGCGTTTACTGGTGCGGCAAAGGCCGGTAAACCGGGTCGCTTAGAGCTGGCCGATGGTGGAACGCTCTTTTTAGATGAAATCGGGGATATGCCCCTAGCTCTACAATCCAAGTTATTACGGGTGTTACAAGACCGTGAATTCGAACGTTTAGGGAGTACAAAAAGCATTAAAGTAAATGTCCGCATTATAGCAGCAACCAATAAAAACCTCAATAAAGCTATTTCTGAAGGAGAGTTCCGAGCGGATCTTTATTATAGGTTAAACGTCATCAATTTGCACTTACCGCCGCTGCTGGAGCGCGCTGAGGATATAGAACCACTAACCCATTTTTTCATATCTAAATTTAATCATATTCTTAAAGGTAACGTCATGGGCATTGCCGATGATGCCATGCAGACCTTGCTGAACTACTCATGGCCAGGAAATATACGTGAATTAGAAAATGTCGTGGAGAGGGCAGTAAACTATACTCGCAGTGGTTTGATCCAGTTAAATCACTTACCAAGTCAAATACTTAGCAACAGCTCTTCTGAAAGCCAGGTAATTACCGGAACGATTCGCCATCAGGACAAGATTGGTCGCATAGAACGGAACATGATTGTTGTAGCCCTTGAAAAGGCTGGAGGCAACAAAACAAAAGCCGCAAAACTTCTAAACCTTAGTAGGTCGAGACTTTATGATAAACTAGATAAATATGATCTGAAAGATTAAGTTAGCGTCCCGGAAGCGGACACATTTTGAACAAATGTGTCCGCTTCCGGGACGCTTATTTATAGCCATTGCGCCAATCAAAGGGATTGCTCTTTGGCATGTAAATTGCAAGATAATTCATAGGATTCGGAAATAGGGGAATATCGTGGGTCGAATGATTTATAGGTGTTAAATTCGATGCGTTCGGTATGCGATTCCAAAGAAAATGGAGGAGTTAGTTATGAAGACAATAATGGTTATTGGGGCAGGGCAGATGGGTGGTGGAATCGCCCAGGTTGCTGCCCAAGCGGGCTACTCAGTCATCCTAAACGACATTAAAGAAGAATTTGTAACTCGCGGTCTTGGCATCATTGAGAAAAACCTCCGTCGCAGTGTTGAAAAGGGGAAGCTTAATGCGACTGATATGGAAGCTACTTTAGCGCGCATTACACGATCAATCTCCTTACAGGACGCTGTTTCAGCAGACTTGGTTATTGAGGCTGCGGTTGAAAATATGACGGTTAAGGCTCAAATTTTCTCGCAACTTGATGTCATTTGTCCAGAACATACGATTCTTTCGACTAATACGTCTTCCTTACCCATTACCGAGATTGCTGCTTTTACTAAACGACCGGATCGAGTCATTGGGATGCACTTTATGAATCCCGTTCCTGTAATGAAGCTCGTTGAAGTTATTCGTGGTTTGGCCACCAGTGACGAAGTTTATAGAACAATTGAAACCCTTAGCCTCGAAATGGGAAAGACGCCAGTGGAAGTCAATGATGCCCCTGGATTTGTGGCGAACCGGGTCCTAATCCCCATGATTAACGAAGCCGTCTATACCCTTTATGAAGGAATCGCCTCGGTCGAAGCCATTGACAATGTTATGAAATTGGGCATGAATCACCCAATGGGACCGTTAGCGTTAGCAGATTTAATTGGACTAGACACTGTTCTATCTATCGCTGAAGTCCTTCATGAAGGATTAGGCGATAAATATCGCCCCTGCCCGTTACTCCGAAAATATGTTAAAGCGGGTTGGTACGGCAGGAAATCCGGTCGCGGTTTTTATAAATACGAAGCATAAATTCAATTGAGGAGGAAATATCATATGTCCAAAGTAACACAAAAACTTGAACTTACAAGAAAAACCTATTACAAGGATGCGAAAATCAGTGCTTACGGAGAAAGAAAGCCTGATTATTCAACCATGGGCAGGAAAATCTCTAACACCTATGCCAGACAACGTGAAGTAGTTTGCGTAGAAGCCTGTCGAACTCCCTATGGTAAATCCCTTGGTGCGTTAGTAGAGTATGATGCTGCCCAATTAGGAGCTTTGGCAATTAAAGAAGTGATACGCAGAACCGAGGGCAAGGTCGCTCCTGGCGATGTTGACTATGTCATTATGGGCCACGTGGTGCAAGCTGGTAGCGGTCAAGTTCCAAGCCGTCAGGCTACTCTTCTGGCAGGACTACCTGAACATGTGCCTTCCATTACGGTTAATAAGGTTTGTTCCTCCGGAGTTAAAACAATTGATCTGGGTGCTCAGATGATTGCCCTAGGAAGAGCCGAGATAGTTATAGCCGGTGGTCAGGAGAGTATGAGCAACATACCCTTTGCACTTCCTGATATGAGACGAGGGAAGAAAATGGGCTTTCTAAATGCTGACTGTGAAGACCTAATGGTAAAAGATGGACTTTGGGATGCTATCTATAATCGTCACATGGCCATTCATGGGTCTGAAGTGGCTGATGAATTTGGTTACACCCGTGAAGAACAAGATGAATGGGCTCTACATTCTCAGTTGGCTGCCTCAGATGCCATGGCTGCTGGAAAACTTGACAACGAACTCTTTCCGGTTGCAATAAAAAGAGGCAAAGAAATCCTGGAAAAGGATGAAGGGCCCCGTGCTAATTCCACGATCGAAGGCCTGGCCAAACTTGGTCCGGTGTTTAATCATGTCAGTTCCGTCACCGGAAAACCTGGTAGTGTAACCGCTGGTAACGCGCCGGGTACCAATGACGGCGGTGATGTTTGCCTGCTTATGAGTCGCGCTAAGGCTGATGAGCTGCGTGTAAAACCTCTTTTCACCATAGTTGACTATGCGGAAGTATCACAACCCACGAAAGATATTGCGACAGTTCCTGGTCTTTCCATTAAGAAGGTTCTAGAGCAAAACAATATGACGCTGGACGATGTTAAACTCATTGAGATCAACGAAGCGTTCGCGGCTGTGGCACTCGTTAGCGCCCGCAGCATTCTGGGTATGACTAAGGAGCAGATGTTTGAGAAGGTCAATGTTAACGGTGGCGCAATTGCTTATGGTCACCCTATCGGAGCAACTGGAGCTAGAATTGTTATGACGTTGGCTTATGAACTAAAACGTCGTGGCGGTGGTTATGGAGTGTGCGGAATCTGTGCTGGGCATGCCCAGGGCGATGCAATGCTTATTCGTGTCGATGCTGACTAAGCGTAGTTCGATTTCACTGCGAAATGCATCTATTGCAAATGCTGCAAACGTGCAATAGTCTTTACCCAAATTAGAGCTAACAGCAAAATTTATTATATAAAAGTAGAAGGATGGGAGTGGAGTTTTATGGATTTTAAACTAAGTGACGAAACCCTTATGGTCAGAGACATGGTGAGGAAATTTGCCAAAAGCCAAGTTGCACCTTTAGCAGAGAAAATTGACAAAAGCCATGAGTTTCCTATGGAAACTTGGAAAAAGATG
>JAJYAS010000653.1 GCA_021779415.1 Bacillota bacterium | reverse complement strand
TTTACCAATATATCCAACTTACCAAAGTCTGACGTTACTTGATTGACCATCTCCCTAATTTGAATATCTCGAGCAACATCTGCTTTATAAATTTGGCAACGAACTCCCATATTCTTGACTTCTTGACAAGTCTTTAAAGCTTCCTGCTCTGAGCGAGAAAAATTAATCGCAATATTAACTCCAGACTGGGCCAATTTTAAAGCGACCGCTCTTCCGATCCCTGTCCCGCCTCCAGTAATTAGGGCAGTTTTATCGTTTAACATTCTACTTCCCCCTTGATAAGTAAGATTATCCTTAGTGTTTTCCAGTATAACTCACAGGCTTATCTCCGACAAGGATGAATATTGTTCTATTTAACTGCTCTGCAAACAATCGTAAGACATAACCTTTGTGAAGGTATTGTCTATCCAAATTTGTTTAATTACTCATAATATCTTTTAATTGTTTGGCAGCTATACGACAATCTTTTTGTGCCAAGATGGCAGATACCACTGAAACTCCATCAACCCCAGCCGCTATTACTTGTTGTAGGTTGGTCGGATTAATTCCACCGATTGCCACAACAGGGATTGATACAGATTTTTTAATAAGTTCTAAGAGCTCTAAACTGACTTTTGGAGCATCTGTCTTTGTAGTTGTGCTAAATATTGCACCAACTCCTAAATAGTCTGCGTCTTGAAATTGGGCTAAAAGGGCTTCTGTAAGGGTACTGGCCGAAACCCCAATGATTTTATTCGGGCCTAACAACTCCCTTGCTTTTAATAAGGGAAGGTCGTCCTGTCCGACATGTAATCCATCAGCATCGACCGCAAGGGCAATATCTAATCGGTCATTTATAATTAGTGGAATTCGATAGCGAGAGGTTATTTCTTTAACCCCTATAGCTAATTGTAGAAACTCTCGAGTAGAAACTGATTTTTCCCGAAGCTGGACCATGGTAACTCCACCCTGAATGGCTTGCTCAATACTTTGAACTAAATCCCTATCTTCGAGACATTCTCGATCTGTGACTAAATATAAACTACAGTCGACCTTAACTTTACTCATAACTAATTTTACCTTTTGTTGCAAGGATTTCAGGAGTCAAATTATAGATACTATCCATCAACCTATTTCTAAAGGTTCCTATTCCTTCCCCTGGACGTAGTGAAGCGTGAGCGATTTCTCCCGCCAGGCCCATAGATATTATTCCTGCCACGGTAGCTGAATAATAATCTTTAGTTACGCCGCAAAAAGTTCCCACAAGGGAGGTCGTCATACACCCTGTTCCTGTTACATCAGCCAAAATTCTGTGTCCATTATCAATCAGACAGACCTTGCAACCATCAGACACAACATCGGTTTTACCAGTAATGGCAATTACGCACCCTAATTCTGCCGCAAAACTTTTGGCAATTACCGAGCTGCCTTGCTCATCTGCGATCGAATCGACTCCTTTTATAGCCACATTTTGACCAGCCAAAACTTTTATTTCCGACATATTACCCCTGATGACTTCAGGTTTTAAAGACATAATAATTTTTTCCGCAGTGTTTGTTCTCAACGTGGTTGCTCCAACCCCTACAGGATCTAGGATTACTGGAACGCCTAATTCCTTCGCCTTTACTCCAGCAATTAGCATGCTGTTAATCGTCCTGGCATTAAGCGTACCAATATTAAGGACTAAAGCAGAAGCAAAGCCCACCATTTCTGCTACCTCCTCCTGATCATCCGCCATCACAGGGGAACCTCCGATTGCCAAGACGATATTAGCACAGTCATTCACAGTAACGTAGTTCGTGATATGGTGAATTAGCGGGCTTTGTTCCTTAACTCGTCTTAAATTTAGAACGATTTTTTCACGTAATTCCATTTTTTAGTCAACCTCCCTGTTATAGAATGTAAGATACTGATAATTAGCATAACTGGTATAGTAGCACCAAAAATAAAGTCTAACTTGATGAACTGATAGTATAATACTGTACCCAAAACACAGAGGGCTAGCGTTCCCCAATTCACCAAAAGGTCTTTTTGGATTTTTTTATTATTCAAAAAGAAATAATCCGTCAAAAGGATTGCAAATAGCGGTGCAAAAACTGAGCCGATTCCATAAAGGAAATCCTGATATTGTTCAATATTTACGATAATAGCTAATCCAGTGCCAATCGCGGTCATGACTAAGGCCACTAATTTTTCGTTTAATTTTGGGAAGATATTCAAAAATGTGACCCCGGCTGAATAAGCGTCTAGAAAGGTCGTTGTTACGGTTGCCAAAACGATAATTCCTAAAGCTACGATCCCGAGATTTGCAGCTAGTAATATTGCCGAAGGGTCAGGATCTGAGGAAATAATCGCTGCCCCCAAGCCGATTGTATACATCCAACTACTACCAAAGAAGTATCCAAGCCAACTTCCCCTGGCCCCCTCGCGTTTCGTCTTAGCAAATCGAGTATAGTCTGAAATCAAGGGTAACCAGGATAAAGGCATGACTACTGCTAACTCCAACGCTGAGCCGAACGGCATATCCCCATCACCAAACTTACTGAACAACTCATGGTTGCCAAAGATGATAACACTTAAAACCATCGTCAACAAAAACAATAAAATTACAGCTATATGGTTGGCCTTTTTCCAACCGCTATCTTTTCCAAGCCAGACCCAAATCATTATAAAAGCCCCTATGATTAGGCTCCAAACCGTCAAATGATCAAAGAACCATAAAGTTTTGGTAATCTCATTAACTGACCGCGCCCCAACTATGATCATAACTGCTGTCCAACCCAGTAACTGTAAAATATTTAAGACCGAAAAGATATATGACCCGTATAAGCCGAAGGAGATTCTAGTAGACACTAGGGCAGGAATTCTTTCTGTGGTTCCGATGACCCCTCCTAACACTAGAAGGGTTGTCCCCACTAAGTGTCCAAGCAGTATTGCCAAAAGCCCCACCTTAAAGCCAAGGGGAGCCAGCATTCCACCCGCTAAAATTTCCGCAACAGAAATAGCTGCACCAAACCAAAGTGTTGTAAAATTAAACATGCTTAAATTATTTTTTTGTAATATACTCACTCAATTAATCCCGCCTTTTTGTATAATGAATAAAAGTGATGGGTCGGTCCTACTCCTTTGCCGATCGATAAAGAGTTCTGAATCGCAATTGTGATATACTCCTTTGCTAAAGAGATTGCTTGATTAAGACTGTACCCCAACGCTAAATTGGCAGTAATGGCAGACGAAAGAGTACACCCCGTTCCGTGGGTATTTTTAGTAGCAATCCTA
>JAJYAS010000652.1 GCA_021779415.1 Bacillota bacterium | reverse complement strand
ATGTTCCAGTAACACCTTGGCAAATATCGGATCCCGACGTTCAACATGTATTGGATAGAATAAATGTTTGCGATAATTAAACACTTTTATCCCCCCTCGTATAATAGAGTTTCCTCGCTAAGGCGCATCCTGCCTTTATTATATGAAAATGGAATTCCAGTGGTGAGGATGTTGAACAAAAGTGTTAGGTTGTTATTGCTTTGTTCCAAATGCAAAAACTAGAGGCCTCTCAGAAATTCTAATGAATTAATAAGAAGTCTCTAGTTTTCAAAAACTAATGTGGTCATCACCCAAAGGGTTACAGCCCTTTAACGCCAATATCTCTTCGATAATGAGCCTTGGGAAAATCAACTTGATCCACGATTGCATAAACCTTTTCCCGTGCCTGCTGGAGCGTTGTCCCCTCAGAAGTTACCCCCAGCACCCGACCCCCACTACTCAGAAGTTGTCCCTCACTTATTTCTGTTCCGGCATGGAAGATGACCGAGTCCTGATCTCGGAGCTCAGGCAGGTGAATGGGGACTCCCTTAGCATAAGTGGAGGGATAGCCAGGAGCTGCCATGACAACACAAACGGCCACTTCCTCTTTCCACTCCAATTGGACCTCAGCCAAACGTCCCTCTGTACAGGCCCAAAGAATAGGCAAGAGATCAGTTTTTAATCGTTTCATCACAACTTGTGTCTCCGGATCACCAAACCGAACATTGTATTCCAATATTTTCGGGCCCTTCTGAGTCAACATTAGTCCCAGAAAGAGCACGCCTTGAAAGGGAGTTCCGCGTTCTCTCATAACCTTTAGGGTTGGGGAAACAAGGTCGCGCATGACGATTTCTTCAAGTTCAGATGTCCAAATTGGAGGAGGACTATATGTCCCCATTCCCCCAGTGTTAAGCCCTTGGTCGCCCTCTAACGCCCGCTTGTGGTCTTGAACTGGTACCATAGGGCGCGCCGTTACTCCATCGGAGAAACAAAGCAAACTGACTTCTTCCCCTTCTAGAAACTCTTCGATGACCAGTTTCTTGCCCGCAGAACCAAAGCCGCCCTCCATAATCTCATCGACCGCCTGGAGAGCTGTTTCCAAATCCATTGCCACAATAACGCCCTTGCCAGCGGCTAACCCATCCGCCTTTAAAACGCAAGGTGCCCCAATGGTTCTTACATACGTCTTTGCTTGCTCCGGGTCTTCAAACATTCCCCACTCTGCAGTAGGGAGCTTCGCGCTTTCCATAATAGTTTTAGCAAAAGACTTACTCCCCTCCAACAAAGCTGCCGCCTGAGACGGACCGAAAATTCGCAAACCCGCCTTTTGAAAGGCATCCACTATTCCTAAGCTCAAGGGGTCTTCCGGTCCGACAAGGGTTAAGTCGATCCTCTTTTGGAGTGCAAAATCTACTAAAGCCACAATGTCATGAGCCAGAATGGGAACATTCCACAAAGTGGTTCCTGCGTTCCCCGGTGCAACAAAGAGAGCGTCTAGTTCGGGGCTTTGCGCTAATTTCCAAGCGAGGGCATGTTCCCGTCCTCCGCTGCCTACGATTAACACGCGTTTATTGTCCATTGTCTCACCTCGTCTCCCAAATCGTCGAAGTTTAATGTTGAAAATGTCGTCGATGCGTAAAGACCATAATTATATTTAATCGATTGGCGGCCTCAATGACTGAAGCATCGTGAATGGATCCACCCGGTTGAACGATTGCTCGAATCCCTGCCTTGGCTGCTTCTTCAACAGAATCAGGGAAGGGAAAAAACGCATCAGAGGCTAAATAAGCCCCTTTAACCTTATCTCCGGCTTGTTCCAAGGCAATCTTAGCCGATCCCACTCGATTCATCTGGCCAGCCCCAACGCCCAGGGTTTGTTCGTGATTTGTAACCACAATGGCATTCGACTTGACATGTTTTACAATCCGCCAAGCAAAATCAAGTGCTGATAAGTCTTCTTCTGTCGGCTTCATGTCCGTCACAATGTCCCATTCGCTGATCGGTGTCGTCCCTCGATCAACCTCTTGAACGAGATATCCCCCGTCAACACTTTTTAGCATCCAACCTTGCTCCGTTTTACCCGCTTCTCCTCTACTGACCACAAAAAGCCTAAGATTTGCTTTAGCACTCAGTATTTCTCGGGCTTCGGGACTAAACTCCGGCGCAATGATGACTTCATAGAAACATTCTTTGATCTGATCCGCACAATCCCTGTCAACCACCCGGTTAAAGGCGATTATTCCTCCGTAAGCGGAGACCGGATCCGCAGCAAAGGCACTCTGATAAGCCTCGAGAGGGGTCTTGCCCAAAGCGACTCCGCAAGGGTTTGAATGTTTAATTATCGAGGTCGCACACGTTTCAAACTCTTTCACTATCTTCCAAGCAGCATCCATGTCGGCCCAATTATTGTAAGACAGTTCTTTACCTTGAAGCTGATGCCCACTGGCCAAGCTTCCTTCTGTGGCTTCCGAATTGATATAGAAGGCTGCCTTTTGCTGAGGGTTTTCTCCATACCGCAATTCTTGTACCTTTTGAGCCGTTAGACGCAGAGTAGACGGAAAACCCTCTAGTGTCTGAAGCTGTTGTTCTAAGTACCCTGCAATAAGTCGATCATACTCAGCTGTGTGAGCAAATGCTTCGGCAGCGAGTCGTTTGCGCATCCCCGCCGAAACAGTTCCCGTTTCTCTCAGCACGTTCAAAACCTCTCCATAAGATTTTGGATTGACCAGAACCGTAACCCGTCCATGATTTTTGGCTGCGGCTCGAACCATCGTCGGCCCGCCCACGTCAATATTCTCAATCGCCTCTTCGAAGCTTACACCAGGCTTAGCGATCGTCTCCCGAAACGGGTAAAGATTAACGACCACTAGATCAATAAAACCAATCCCGTTTTTCTCCATTTGTTCACGATGTTCCACACTATCCCGTGCTAAAATTCCGCCGTGAATCATAGGGTGGAGGGTCTTAACTCGACCGTCCAAGACTTCTGGGAATCCCGTAACCTCACTAACATATTTCACGGGAACATTGGCCTCATCCAGTGTTTTGTAAGTTCCCCCAGTCGAAATCAATTCAAACCCTAACTCCACCAGGCCACTCGCAAAAGCAACAATTCCCGTCTTATCTGAAACACTTATGATCGCTCTTCGTTTCATGCCAACCCCTCTTTCTGCAAAATTTGAACCCGACGCCCGGTCTTCTCCACTTTTCCTGAAACCAAAAGACGGACAGCCTCTGGATAAATACGATGCTCTACAGCTAGAATTCTCTGAGCCAAGC